>JBDHWI010000103.1:0-14842 GCA_039810125.1 Thermoflexales bacterium
GGCAGCGTGGTGACGCAGGCGATGACCAGCACCGAAAACATCGGCAACCTTGTGGCAATCTCGGCCAAGCCGGCGTCGCCCGAGGCGTTCGTCTATAACGTGAACGAGTTGGCCGGCCCATATTTCATCGTCGTCGCTGGCCACACCAACAGCGATATCGCCGTGCCGTTTACCCTTACGCTGGAGGTGCAGCCCGGCAGCGGCTACCCCATCATCACCAACCCTGTGCCGGCGTTTGCCGTGCCGGTCACCGACACCACCATCCAGACGCTGATCCTTGCCAACCCGTCGCGTGTTCAATCGCTGTATTCAGGTGACCCGAATGCGGCAACGCTGCCGGCGAAACTGGCGATGCTGGCTGCCGACCCTGATGTGAATGGCATGGTGGTCAATCTTGACACCGTGCAGGACCTGTTGGGTCAGCCGGCTATTGCCAATGCCTATGCCCTGTGGGATCAGCCGGCAAACACGCTCAATCCCTATGCCGCGAACTACGTGGCGCGCAGCATCAAGGCGTTGATCTACAGCTACATTCAGGCGTATCCGAACCTGAAGCACATCGTTTTGGTCGGCGCGGATCAAGCGTTGCCGTCGCGGCGGGTCGTGGATGAGGCGTTGATCGCCAACGAGCGCACCTATACCGGCATGGCCGGCTCCGCGCCCAACAGCATCGGCAGCGCGCAGCAGGCGCGCTACTTCCTGAGCGACGACTATTACGCCGGCGTCATCCCCATCCCGTTCAAGGGGCGTGAGTTGTATTTGCCACAATACGGCATTGGTCGATTGGTCGAAAGTCCAACCGACATCGTGCGGCAAATTGACGCCTTCATTGCCCAGCCGACTGTCGCGCCGACCAGCGCCTTTGTCAGTGGTTACGACTTCCTCATCGACCAGGCGAAGGCAGTCAGCACCACGTTGGGGAGTTTTGGCGTAAATGATGTGAAGACGCTGATCGACAACACCTGGACGGCGAGTGACTTCCGCCTGAGCTTCTTTGGCCGCGCCAGCGCCGCCGGCCTGAACTCGTTGAACTCGCACTTCGCGCATTACCGCTTCTTCCCGAACGACCCGAACAACGTATTTGCGACAGAGGTGTTGACAGCGGCGACGAACTTCAACAACGCGTTGATTTTCTCGGTGGGCTGCCACGCCGGCTTGAACGTGCCGGATGCCTACTTCCCGGGCAATCCAACGCTGCAAACCGATTGGGCGCAGGCTTTCACGCAGCGCAACGCTGCTGCCCTCGTTGGCAGCACCGGTTTCGCTTATGGCGATTCAGAATTGCTGCTCTACACCAAGAAATTGATGGTGTATTTCACGCAGCAATTGGGCGCGGTGGATGTGGCGATGCCAACCGCCGGCCGCGCATTGATGCTGGCGAAGCAGCAATACTTCAACTCGCTCGCCGCCGGCAACCTGAACAACTACGATGAGAAGGTGCTGGGCGAGATGGCGCTGTATGGCCTGCCGATGCAGAAGGTGCGCCTGCCCAACCAGCCGCCTGTGCCGCCGCCGGCGTCGCAGAGCCAGACCACCTTCAATTTGTCATACAGCTTTACACCAAACAGCGCGCTGGTCGGCGCCGGCAGCTACGACACGGTGAACGGCGCGAGTGACGTGTCGACCGGTGGCGGCAAACCGGTGCTGCCAGTGCAAGTTACACGTCTGAACACTGGCGACGACATCGCGCATGGCGTATTGTGGCTGGGCGGCACGTTCAGCGACACCGCCAATTTCGTGCCGATGATCACGCAGATCGTGACCGACCAGGTCTACTCGCCAGTGCGGCCCGATTTCCCATTTGGACAGTTCTACCCACCGCTACCGGCCAGCGTCAATCGCCTGCTCACGGTGGATGGCCGAGTGCAGCAGCAACTGGTCGTGGTGCCGGCGCAGTTCCAGGCCGATGTGAACGGCGGCTCACCGACGACTGGCTTGATGCGTCGCTATGGCAACCTCAGTCTTGAGGTGCTGACCGCGCCGAAGGCTGATGCGGACTTCACCGCGCCGGTCATCACCGCCATCGATGTGATCAGTTCGCCAACGCAGTTGACCTTCCGCGTGCGGACGAGCGACGACAGCCTGAATGTGGCGCGCGTGGTGGTGCTCTATGCCGGCGCAACTGACACCGCGTGGCGGCTTGCCGACCTGACCTATGACGTCAGCGCTGGCATCGCTGAGGGCAGCGTTACACCCATCGGTGGGCGCATCTTCTACTTCGTGCAAGCCGTCGACGCCAGCGGCAATGTGGCAGCGGCGCTTGACCACAACAACCCGTTTGTGGCCGACACACCAGCAGCAGCCGAGGCGCGCTTCTTTGCACCGGCTTCGGTCATTGCTGGCGCGCCGATCATGCTGTCGCTGGCACAGGCGGTCAATGACGCCGCGCCGGCGCAGTTTGCCTTCGACTGCGGCAATGGCAGCTTCAGTGCGCCCTCGGCATCGAACGCATTCATCTGCAGCAGCGCGAATGTCGCCAGCCCGCTCATTGTGCGCGGCCAGATCATCACGCAGGCGACGCAAACATTCACCGCGACAGTGACGATCAGCGCAGTAGCGCCGAGCGCGACGTTTGTGGCGGCGTCGCCGGTGGTTGCCGGCCAGTCATTCAACCTCGCGCTGAACAACGCCAGCGGCCCCTCGTCGAGCAGCTTCAGCTATGCCTTCGATTGTGGCGCTGGCTATGGCGCCTTTGGCACGGCAAACTCAACCGCATGCGCTACATCGACCGCCGGCGCGCTGAATGTGCGTGGCAAGGTGCGCGATCAAAACAACCTCGAGGCTGAATACAGTGCGGTGATCAGCGTGATCGCCGCTGCGCCGCAGGCAACCACCATGCCGGCGACCAGCGTCACCTTCAACAGCGCCACGCTGAACGGCAGCGTGCATCCAAACAACAGCAGCACATCTGTCATGTTCGACGTTGGCGCGCAGAGCGGCGTGTATACGCAGAGCGTGCCGGCAGCGACTGGGTTGACCGGCAACGCCACATTGCCAGTCAGCGCGACGCTGAGCGGACTCGCGCCGAATCAGACTTACTACTATCGCTTGCGGGCAGTGAATGCCGGCGGCATCACGCTTGGCGCAGAGCAAAGTTTTGCCACGACGACCATCGCCCAGCCGCCGGCCATCACCACCCAGCCGGTGCTGACCGCCGCGCAGGGCGTGTTGTATGTCTATGATGTGGATGCTACTGGCGTGCCATCGCCGTCCATTACGCTTGCCACCGCGCCAGCGGGCATGACCATCAACCCAGCCAGCGGCGTGATTCAATGGATGCCTGCGCAATTACCGGGCGCGTATCCGGTTGTGGTGAACGCCGGCAATGGCAACCTGCCGGATGCGACGCAGTCGTTTACGATCACCCTCGCTGCCGCCCCGAACGCACAAGCCATCTCACCCATGCTGGAATGCGTGGTGGATCGCGGGTCGCGCGCGTTCCCACGCTACATCGCGCGGTTCGGCTATGACAATCCGAACACCTTCGCAGTGGAGATACCGGTGGGATCGGATAATCGCTTCATGCCCGTTGGCTCGAATCGCGGTCAGGTGACAACCTTCCTGCCCGGCCGGCGGCATTTCGTATTTGATGTGGCTTTTATCGGCACGCCGTTGGTGTGGGCACTGAATGGCAACACGGCCACGGCAACCAGGGCGGCTGCGCAACGCTGTGCTGCGCCGGCGGGCAGCAACCCATCTGCCGCCACCAGCCCCGCCACGAATATTACGGCAGCGTCGGCCACGCTGAATGGTGTGGTGAGCGCTGGCAACCTGACCACGACGGTGACGATTGTGTGGGGGCCAAGCGTGGCGAATCTGTTGAATGTGTTGACAGTCACGCCGAATTGGTTCGCCGGCAACGCGCCGACGGCGGTGAGCGCAGATGTGTCACTCGCTGGAATCCCCTCGCGTCAGCGCATCTACTTTGCCGTGGTGGCGACAAATGGCCGCAGCGTGACGATGGGAAGTGTGCGGAGCTTCGTGAAGCCGTGACATGCAATGGGCGACGCATCTTCAACCTTGTGAGAAACACAGGCTGGGGATATGTCGCCCATGCGCGTCGTTCACAAGCCGGCTAGCAGATGTTCGGCGATCTCCAGATCCATCTTCGCATCCATCTCGCCGAAGATGGGGATGCAATGGTTGAGGCAGACACGCGCTTCATCGACATCGTCCTGCTGCGTGTGCCACTGCGCAAGTGAGAGCCAGGTGCGCGCGAGCGGATAGGCATTGCCCACTTCCTGCAGCACCATCAAGCTTTGGTCGAGCAGAAGTTTGGCTTCGTCTGGGTTTGATTGCGCCATCGCGATATCGCCGAGGACGCGCAGGCACTTGCCCTCCTCAGTCTTCATCGCGAGTTCGCGCGCGATGCGCAAGCCGTTCATGCCGGCTTCCGCTGCCGCATCGAAGTGCGATTCGATGCTTTCGCTCTCCGCAAGATAGCCAAACAACTCGGCCAGAAAATCGCGCGCTTGAATTGCGTCGAAGATGGCGTGACTGGTGTTGAGGTGACGGATGGCATCGCCGGCGTTGTGCTTGCGCACATGCGTCGCGCCCAGATTCATGTGCAGCACTGCAATGGCATATCGTGATCCGCCGACCTGCTCCAGCGCTGTCAGCGCCGCCGTGTAATAGCGCAGCGCCTCATCGAGATTGCCCTGCTGCCGCAGCAATTCGCCAATGTTGTTGTCGGCAAATGCCTTGTGCAACTCGTCGCCGGTGCGCTCGAAGATCTCGCGTGCGCGAATCAAATTCTCCTTTGCATCGTTCCAGCGCCCCATCTCCTGATACGTCGTGCCGATGCCATTGAGCGCCATCGCCTCGCCCTGGATGTTGCTTGCGGCGCTGTAGAGCTGGGCGGCTTGCTGGTAATACTCAATTGCAAGCGCTGTTTCGCCGCGCGAGTATGAAACGAGCGCGCGCGAACTGTATGCAAAGGCGAGACCATCCACCAGCCCCAGCCGCTGCGCTGTTTCGATCGATCTCTGGCACAACTGCTCAGCTTGATCGAGGTTGCCCTGCCGGCTGCTGATGAGGCCGGCGATGGCGAGCAACTCGGCAGTGAAAGGCGTCTCACGCTCGCCCAGCACCTTCAACCCGCGCTCAATCCACTCCAGCGCCGGCGCGTATGCGCTGCGAAATTCGTGCGCGTAGGCGATCCAGCGGCACGCGCGCGCCTGCGCATCACGGTCATCGAATTGTTCGGCCAGCGCCAATGCCTGCTGCAAATGTTCAAAGGCCTCATCGTATTGACCAATGGTGGTGAGCATCTCGCCAAGGCTCTGATGAATGCTCAGGCGTTGCGGGGATGAATCCTCGTTTACCTGCTCTGCTGCCTTGAGCGCTTTGCGCAGATGCTCGATGCCGGCATAGTTGGCAAATAGCCGGCGCGATTGCTCGCCGGCATCCAGTTGACTGCGCATCGCCCTCGGCCAGTCCTCCCCTTCGAAGGCGTGATAGCCGATCTGTGATACATCCTCCGGTGTGAGCATCTCCAGCGCCTCGGCCACGGCGCGATGCAGTTGCAGGCGCTGCTCGTGCAACAGCGTGTCATAGGCCACGTCGCGTGTGACGTTGTGCTTGAAGAAATAGGCCTGTCGCGGCATCTCATTTGCAGGCACCGTAAAGTCACGCGCCTCCAGCTGGTGGATTTGCTCGATCAGCGCGCCGGCGCTTGGCCGCAACGGATGAGCCTGCGATATCACATCCACCTCGAAACGCCGGCCTTCCACGCTCGCCACCTTCAGTGTGAGCTTCTCCGACTCACCCAGTCGATCAATGCGCGCCAGCACCATGCCCTGGATGCTGTCGGGCAGGCCGAGATCGCCGATGGACAGCGACGCATTTGGCCTCAATGTCCAACGCCCTGCCTCATGCGTCACAAAGCCGGCGCTTTGCAGGGTATTGAACAAACCATTGGACAAACCCCATTGCCCGCTGGGTTGCTCTGCGAAGTGGCCGGCCTCGCGCAGCGCATCCACCAACTCCTCGACGAAGAAAGGGTTGCCCTGTGTCACGGTTTGAATGAGTGAGAGCGCCAGCGCGTTCACCGGCCCCTCCAGCCGCGCCGAGGCAATTTGCGCAACGCCGGCCACCGACAGTTCGCCCAGCGTGATGGCGCAGTAGTGCGCAAGTGAGTCGAGTTGAGACAATACCAGCTCCTCCTCCGGGACCGGTCGCTGTGCCAGCAACAGCAAGATGCGCGATGAGGCAATGGCACGCGCCACGGCCAGCGCCAGGCCGGCGGATGCCTCGTCGATCCAATGCACGTCGTCGATGACGATCAATAGCGGGTGAGCGGCCGCCTGCCCCTGGAGCAAATCACAGGCGAGATCGAACAAGGCGTTTTGGCGCAACTTCGGGTCGAAGGCGGCTGTGGTTGCGTTATCGGGAATCGGCAGACCCAGCAGGTCGCCGAGCAACGGCAGACGCACCAGCCATTCGGCATGCGCCGTTTCAACGAAGCGGCTGGCGCGCGCAATGGCTTCTTCGGTGTTTGTCTGCGCGTTGGCCGCAATGCCGATCAGCGCGCGGAACACCTGCCGCCATGGCGTATAGGCTGTGTCGCGCGTGATGCTTTGGCAGGCGCTCATCAGCACGCGCCAGCCGCGCCCCACTGCATCCAGCGAGTAATCGGCAGCCAGATGGCTCTTGCCAATGCCGGCGGCGCCGATCAGTCGCAACACTTGGCCAGCGCCGGCCTGCGCGCGCGCAAGCGCCTCATTCATGCGCGCCAGTTCCGCCTCGCGCCCCACCAGCGGATTGGCATACAGTGTGATCGGCGCGCGCGACGAATTGTCCTTGAGCCCCACCACTGCCGACACCATCACCGGCGCGCTCTTGCCCTTCATCTGCACCGGACCGATGGCGCGCAGGTCATACCGTTCATCGACCGCATCGGCAACGCGTTGGCTGATGAAGATCTGGCCTGGCTCAGCACGCGACATCAGGCGCGCGGCGAGGTTCACCTCATCGCCCAGCGCGCCGAAGGTGCGATGCGATGCGCTGCCGTACGGGCCGACGCGCATCGTGCCGCTGCTGATGCCGTACTGCGCAGGCTGGATGAAGTCGATCTGCGCCAGTTGCTCGCGGATGTCGAGCGCGGCAGCCACGGCGCGGGCAGCATCGTCGCCGTGAGCGATTGGCGCGCCAAAGGCGATGTAGCAATAGCTGCCTTTGTCGCCGATGGTAAGTTGCAGCAAAGAGCCTTCATGCCGGCGCACAGCGGATTGCGCAATGCGCACAAACGCATCTAGTTTGCTGCCGGCTTCTGCATCAGCATCGTAGTCGATGCCTTCAAAGCGAATGAAAAGCGCGACCGCCGGCCGCAACTCGGCGAGGAAAGCGTCGGTGCTGCTGCGTTTGCGCTCATAGATACCGGGCAGCAGCCACGGCCGAACCACATCATCGTTCAGCGCGCCGACGGGCAGATCACTCCACGGTTGTTGCGGCACTTCTCGGCGGAGTGCTGCAACCACGGCGACGCAGCTGTCGCCGGCAGAATCGTCGCGCCAGGCACTCACCAGCAGGTCGTCGCGCAGAGCGTCTGCTACTTCCGGCGTTGCCACGACATCGCCGCGCTCAGCAAGATGCTCAGCTGCGGCCAACCGCGAGAGGGTGGCGCCGGCCAGCGCGTCGATAAGCATGATGGATGGATCGCCGACGATGAAGCGGTGCGCGTCGCCGGCGCTCACGGCCACTTTGATGGCGAGTTGGATGCGCTGGCCGGAGGGGGTGGTCACGACGCCGCGCTCGGTCATGATCTGTTGCATTCGCAGGGCGCAAGTCACCGCGCGGGCGATGGCATCCGGCGCGGCATCGTCGAACCAGCAGGTGATGGCGTCGCCCGCGAAGCTGATCACGCTGCCGCGAAAGCCATGCACCTGGTCGATCAAGCCGGTGTAGATCAGATTGAGGTAGCGGGTCAATTCTTCCGCGCCGCGCTTGCGTCCCAGATCCTGCGTCAGGGCTTCGGTCAAGGGTGTGAAGCCAGAGATGTCGGCGAACAGCGCTGCGCCAGCGCAGGTATCAGCCAAGGTGCGACCTTCGGCCATGGCCTGCCGGCGATCCATGGGGATGTAGACGTGCAGCGGGAGTTGTTGGGTCATGCGAGCGTCAGTGCTGAGCGCATCCATTATTGCACGTAGTGTTTGCACGGGGTTAAACTGAAAGAACTGAGTCGCACCATGCCAAACACGCATCGAAACCCGTCCCAGATCGTCGCATTGCTCCAAACCATGCCGCCTTTCTCCGTGCTCGACAAGGCTGCCATTGAATGGCTGGTGGATGCAAGCCGCACAGTGATGCTACCCAAAGGTCGATTGCTGTTCAGTCAGAACGACGAGGCCGATGCGGTGTATGTGGTGTGCGCCGGCGCCGTTGCGCTGGTGCTTGGCACTGTTGATGGCCGCGAACTTGTGATCGGCGAGCTGACCGCCGGACACCTGTTCGGAGAGCTTGCGGTGCTGACCGACAAGCGCCGCTCCGCCAGCGCGGTGGCGCATGCGGCAAGTGAGGTGCTTGCCATTCCGGTGGCTGCGTTTGAGCACGCGCTCGAAACAATGCCGGCGCTGATGAAACAGGTGCTGGCAATGACGGCGCAGCGCCTGCGTGATTGCAGCGCGCGTGAGAGCGCGCTGGCATTCCTGGATGCGCCGAGCCGGCTGGCACGCGCACTGGTGCTGTTGAATCAAGAAGCCGGCGGCACGAACATCATTGTCACTTCGCAAGAGGAAATTGCTCAGCGCGTAGGTTTGACGCGGCAGACTGTGGCGACAGTGTTGGGGCGTTGGCGCCGCGTCGGCTGGCTGCAAACTGGCCGTGGCAAGATCGTGTTGCTCGATCTGCCGGCGCTGCGCCGCGCAGCCGCTGCGCTGGACGATGAATGAGGTCTGCCGGGCGTGAGCAAGGTTGTGTCGTCTGGGCGACAGACGCAGCATTTCGCATCGCTTATGCTATCTGCACCGGCGGCAGGGGGCCTTTGTAGAGGGGGCGGGGGCTGTCGCCGGAATTTAGAAAGGCTTCAGACCGCTCTTCGTCTGGGGCCTTTCTCTTTTGGGCTGTGCAGCGCCGGCTTGGTTGTGCAGACGCGGCGCGAAGAAACTCGCTTCGCTGAATCAACCTACAATTCTTCATCGGAGGTGCGTGATGATGGAGATTCAACAGATCTGGCGCGCGCGCCATGCAGCGATGGCATGGCTCATGAGTGTGGCGATGCTGCTGGCCGGCGTTGTCGCGTTGCCGCAGCCGGCGAGGGCGCAAGACACCATCATCGATTGCGACCGCGTGATCGGTGTGACACCCTGGAACCGGCAGGTGTCGGCGGTGAACACTGATGATGTGCTGTGCTATCAGTATTCAGGCGCGGCCATCGCCGCAGAGATGCAACGGCTGAATGGCGCAGCCCTGATCGAATTGCAGGTCACGCGCGGCGCATTCGATGTGTTTGTGTTTGTTGCGCCGGCGTCCAGCGCCAACATTGCCCAGCAGTTGAATGACGCGCCGGTGGCCGCCACTGGCAGCAAATGGCACAGCTTTGCCTTCAACAATATCTCGGCTGCGGCGAACTACGTGATTGCCATTGCGCCGGCGACCGAGGCGCGCGGCAACCATCGGCTGCGCATGCGAGTGGCACCAGGCGCCGTGCCCCCGGCAACTGCGATTCCCATCCCGCCGGCCACCACCTTTCCCACCACGTCCGATGCGCCGTGCAGCCGCTTTGCCCTCAGCTTGTCGGGGCTGTGCATCGATCCGTTTCCGGTGGCGTTCAATGGCACGCTCAGCGTGCTGTGGCGCATTCCCGATTTTCGGTATGGCGAACTTGACAAGGGTGATGGCCGAGGCTTTGTCGGCCCCATTGCCTGGCAGCAAAAGGTGGATGTGCCAAACATCGTCGCACCGCGCGTGATTCGCCTGCGCTGGACAGACACCGCCGGCCGCCAGTTTGTAGACAGTATCCTGGCGCAAGTGCGGCCGCCGGCGGTGACGCCGACGCCGAAGGTGGATCTATTTCCTTGCAGCCGCGCCGGCATGGGCGTCAGTAATTTGTGCGTCGAGCCGCCCTATCCCGTGCGGCGCGGCGCCAGCGCCTTCGTGGTGTGGCGCATCGTCGACTTCCGCTATGGCGAGTTTGACAGCGGTGATGGACGCGGCTTTGTTGGTCCAATTGGGCGCGAGCAGCGCGTGGAGGTGCCAGGCATGCATGCGCCGCGCTACATTCGCCTGCGCTGGGTCGACTCGTCGAATCAATGGCGCGAGGACAGCTTTGTAATTCAAGTGGCAGATGTGGCAACGCCAATTCCGTAGAGGAGCCGCTGTTTCACGCCACACCCAGCAGGATCATGGTGCCGATCAATACGGCGACGATCCATGCCATGCACAACCAGCGAAAGCGGCTGATGGAAGTGTTGACGTAGCGATGTTTTTGCTGGTAGATGTTTGACACTTCCATCATCTGGTTGGCGTAATCGTGCAGCATGTCTGCATAGCTCAGGTCGAGCATTCGAGCGTGATAGCTGACTTCGTCGGCGTTGTAGCGCTGCAACAAGGTGAGCGGAAAGATCATGCCTGGCGCGTTTGTATCGGGCTTGAGCGCATTGCTGCCGGCGCTGTAGATCTGCGCGGCGGCATATACGACGGTGGATGCCAGGATGGTGTAGGCGAGCGTGGTCAGCCCCAATATGATCTTTGCGATGGTGTCGAAGGATGTTTTCGCCGGCGCAAACACGGTGCCGGCGACCAGCGTGAACAATGCTGCTGTCAGCACGCCGACGGCAGTCAGGATGAAGGCTGCCTTCTGGTCGATGAAGCGCACCAGATTCTGCAAGTTCTCCAGGTTGGACTGCGCAAAATAAAGCCGTGCATTCTGCAATGTGTCGTCCAGACCTGTCCACACATTTGTGGGGATATCCGTTTCATGCGTTGACATACATCGATATGCTTGTGATCTGCAAATAGCTCGTTTCGCCAACGGGCTTGTTTGCAATGTTGCCGGCCTGTCTACGGTGCGATGCCGAAGGCGCGCAGCAGCGCAGAGAATGTAAATTCTGCGCCGGCGACAAATGCGTTCAACGCCAGATAGACCACAACCAACGTGATGAATGCGACGATGGGCAGCAGCAATGTGCGCCACCCAAAGATGCCGTGCGCTTCTGATGCCGCCGCCCACATCGCGATCAACGCGCCAATCGTGACGATGAAGCGCACGATGGGCGCCAGATTCGGGATGAGCGCAAGCAGCGCCAGCGCATAGATCGACATGCCAAATCCCATCGCGCGGAAAGTTGCGGTGTAGGTGCCATTGCCGCGCAGCAGGCGCGCCGCAAGATGCACCATCAGCACCGAGACAAAATACCAGGCGAATGTGCCAATGACCCCGCTGATGGTGAGCTGCGCGCCCGTCAGCAGCGTTTGAAGGATGCCGGCGATGAAGACAATCAGCAGCGCCGGCCCCGTCATCAGCGGCGAGTGCGCAACGATCTTGTAGGCGTTGCGGTCCAGCACCGCCGAGCGAACGGCGAGGCCGGCCCATGTCCTCACGAGCGTGATGCCCTTGAGCAGGGTCGCCGGTTTCCAACTATCGATCGGCTTCAGTGCTGGGGCGGGCGGAGCCGCCGGCGCCGCAATGTCGCGCTGCGCATTCAGGATGTGGAACACGTCTGCCGAGTTGCTTGTCTCAGGGATCAGCACGTTTTTGGGATGCAGGATAAAAGCGTCGGTCTGCTCGCCGCCGAGGCCGCCGTGATTGCCGATCAGTTCTTCCATCGCAGCCACCGTGCCATCTGGATATAGCGTGCTGTTGATGATGAGATCGCCGCTGTTGGGAAAATCGGCCACGCGCCGCACCTGTGCAGCGCGGAAGTCGGGGTCGCCGTAAGGCTTCAGCGGATCTTCGCCGGTGACTTCGCCGGTGTGCAGGTTGCGCGCGCCAAGCTTGCCGAAGACCAGCGGCACGCCATCGTCGTTGTAGGCGACGACGAAGCCGATACCCTCATGCGCGACAAGCTTGTCGATCAATTCTGGATAGGCGGCGTTCAGTTCCCTGTAATTCAACTTGTGCTTGGCAAGGTCGAAGTAGACCTGCGCGAGGTTGCCGCTGCCGCACACGGTGATGTGGGCTGGCGCAGTGAGGGCGGCCGGCGTGATCTCTGTTGCCATGCGCGCCATCGCTTTGTTGGTCCGCTTCACCACGCTTTTGCCAACGCGACCACCCACATTGTGATGCTGCATGTTGCTCAACTCGGCCGACATCGACGCGACCGATAGCGCGCCATCGTCGCCGCCCATGCTTTGCGCCACGTGTGTGCCGTGCGGCAGAAGCGATTCGAGAAAATCTTTTACATCCATGCCGTAGCGCTGCTTGAAGGTGAAGCCGAAGGACTGGCCGTGATCGGAGAGCAGCAGAAACTCATATGGGCGCGGCGCTTTTCTGTCGATCGTTTCCAGCACGCGCGCGATGGATTGATCGAACTGGCGCAGCGTGCCGAAGGCGTCGCTCGTCCACGGGCCGGAGTGATGCGCCACCTCGTCATAGCCGCAATATGTCGTGTAGATCGATGGCGCGCCACGGATGATGTCGAGTGAGACCAGCGCGATGGCGATATCGCGCATGAAGGTGGTGGTGGCTGCGCGCACGAAGGGATAGAACTTGTGCAACCGGTCGAGGCGCGGCGTCACGTTCTTGCGCTTCTGGTTCCAGCCTTGGAACAACTCAAGGATCACATCGCCGATGTACAGCGCGGCCATGCGCGTGACGAAAAACGGGTTGAGCGTAAGCAGATAGATGTCCTGCGAGCGGCGCCTTTGATCTTCGGGCGTGCCGCCAAAAAGGGTGGCGAAGGTGAACAGCGACTTTTCGGCGTCGCCGGTGAGCATGTTGTTGATGCTGCTGCCACCGCGCATCAATCCATGCCCTTTCGCATAGCGCGCGTTCAATTCGGCGGCATCGCTGCTGGAGACGTAGAGCTTGCCGGTTGACTTGTCCAGCCAGCGAAACGAGGGGATGTCGAAGTTGTCGCCGAACAGGATGCCGGCCTGGCATGCCGAGGTCTGTGACGGCAGACCGCAATCGATGCGCGAAAGCTCGTAGCCGCGCTCCTCGATCAGGTGTTTGATGGTGGGCATGTAACCCTCGTCGATGGCCTTGTGGATGTGGTGATAACTCAGGCCGTCGATTTCCAACACGACGATGCCCTGCGTTTGCTCGATGGGGCCGGCGAAGGATTGCCGGCGCGCCATGCGCTCGATGATGCCCTGATAGAACGAATCATCGTCGTTGGCATAGACGATGCTGCTGATGATGGCGTGAATGATGCCGAGGATGACGCCGGCGATGAGCGCCGTCACGATGTTGGCAACTTCGAAACCCGGCAGCACGCGCGCGGTGATGAGCAGCATGATGGCGCTGCTGAAGAAGCTGATGATGAACACCACCACGAAGCCCAGCGGAAGCGCCAGCAGCATGATGATGGGCCGAACCAGAAAGTTGAGCAGGGCGATGAGCAATGCCGCTGCGCCGGCGGTCACGAGCGTTGAACCGCCGGCTGTCGCGTTGATGTTGAAGCCCGGCAGGATGGCAGCCGTGAGCAACAGTGACAGCGTGGTGACGACGAAGAAAACAAGCAGGCGAAGCCCTGCCTTGATCAGGCTGCGAATAGGGTGGTTCATGCGTGACGACTCTCCTTTGACGACTCGCACAGTGTACTCAAGCTTGCGCCGGGGGAGTTTCACCTGAACGCGAGGGTGCGCGGGTGATCGCTGCGCTGTGAAATGCGCGCCTCGCTGCTACCATTCATGTGCCATGACAACGCAACCCTCCATTCGCTTTGCAGCCATCGGACTGAATCACGCGCACATCTATGGGCAATGCCGGCTGCTGCTCGACGCCGGCGCCGAGTGCGTCTCGTTCTTTGCGCCAGAGCCGGAGCTTGTCGCGCAATTCCAGGCTGCCTTCCCGCAGGTGACGCTGGCCGGCAGTGAGGCGGAAATCCTTGAGGACGCATCGATTCAACTGGTTGTGAGCGCCGGCATCCCGTGCGATCGTGCGCCGCTTGGCGTGCGTGTCATGCAGCACGGCAAGGATTACATGAGTGACAAGCCCGGCTTCACGACGCTGGCGCAACTCGACGAAGTGAAGCGCGTGCAGGCTGAGACCAAGCGCATCTATTCGATTTGCTTCAGTGAGCGCTTCGAAGTGGGCGCAGCAGTGAAGGCCGGCGAGTTGGTGAAAGCTGGCGCGATCGGCAAGGTGGTGCAGACCATCGGCCTCGGCCCGCATCGCATCAATGTGCCGTCGCGGCCGGCATGGTTTTTCCAGAAGGCGAAATACGGCGGCATTCTCACCGACATCGCCTCGCATCAGGTCGACCAGTTTCTGTATTACACCGGCTCGACGCAAGCGAATGTTGTCGCGGCGCAGGTGGCGAATGTCAATCATCCGCAATTTCCAGAGCTGGAAGACTTCGGCGACATGGTGCTGCGTGGCGATGGTGGCATGGGCTATGTGCGGGTCGACTGGTTCACGCCGAATGGATTGCCGGTGTGGGGCGATGGCCGGCTGACGATCCTCGGCACAGACGGCTACATCGAACTGCGCAAGTATGTGGATATTGGCGGGCGCGCCGGCGGCGATCACCTCTTTCTGGTCGACAAGGCCGGTGTGACCTACATCGATTGCAAGGACGTGCCGCGACCCTACGGCGCGTCGCTCATCGGTGACATCCTCAATCGCACCGAGACGGCCATGCCGCAGGCGCACACCTTTCTTGCGTCGGAGTTGTGCCTGAGGGCAGAGGCGATGGCGGCAGAGAGAAAGTGAGCGAACGAGCGGTGAGAGGGCAGACCA
>JBDHWI010000104.1:0-14400 GCA_039810125.1 Thermoflexales bacterium
AAAGTCGGGTGAAGCAGTGTTGGGCGGTGTTACCATTTCTTATTCTCTCCGCTCAAGTTCGTCAGGTGTCGGTTTTTGGAAGAAAGCAATCCATGGTTTCATGGCTTCTTTGGATATAAGGAAACTTTCCCTTGAGGGTCGCAAATTCCTTTCCACAAGCCGTCTCAATAGCTCCTCCTCCGGCACATCAAGATAATGCACTTCGCTACTGGCACCAAGTTGTTTCGCTCGCGATCGATAGTCTTCACGTTCTTCTCGCGCCCAAAAGCCGAAATCGAGGATTACATTCGTCCCTAATTCCAGCGCCCTACTGGCTATATTCCAGAGCATAGCCTCGATTAGGCTATGCCGTGCATCATGTTCTGGCTCTTCTGCATCTTGACCAAAGAGACGTATCTGCCACTCATCTGGTGTCAATCGAATGGCCGATTGTTCATGTTCAAGCTTGTGCGCGAGCGTTGTTTTCCCCGAACAAGGAAGTCCAACCATCAAATAGAGAGTTGCCATGCTTCTTGAAATTACCTGCAAGCCGCCCAGCATCTGTTTTGTGCCGACTCGGTGCTCAACTTCCTATGCCGACACCTCGATAATAGCCTGATTGAGTGTGTTATGCCGCCTCATTTGAACAGAGGGTGAACAGGAGCAGGTCTTTGCCCAGCGTCTGGGCCAGCTCCAGCACACTCAGGCGTTGCCGCGCCACCTTCATTTCGGCTTGCATCTTGCACTTCCGTGACATCGCCGGCATGGCGGCAAGCACGGATTCGTTACAGCCGCGCGATCACGGCCTTGCCCATCTGCTTCGTCGTCAACACCTTCGTGCCGGCGGAGGCGATGTCCTTGCAGCGCAGACCATCGTTCAGCGCCTGCTCCACTGCCTGCTCCACGCGCGTGGCGGTGTCATTCAGGCCGAACGACCAGCGCAGCATCATCGCCGCGCTCAGGATCATGGCGAGCGGATTGGCAATGCCCTTGCCGGCGATGTCGGGCGCGGTGCCATGAATCGGCTCATACAGACCGCGCCGGAAACCATGCGCATTCAGCTTGTCCCCCAGCGATGCGCTCGGCAGCATGCCCATCGAGCCAGTCAGCATCGACGCCTCATCACTCAACACATCGCCGAAAAGATTTTCGGTCGCGATCACGTCGTAGTTGCGCGGGTTGCGAATGAGGAACATCGAGCAGGCGTCCGCCAGCACATCTTCATATTGCACATCGGGATACTCGGCGCGCACCTCATGCGCCACCGTGCGCCACAGCCGGCCCGTCGCCATCACGTTGGCCTTGTCGGCTTGCGCCACCTTGTTGCGGCGATTGCGCGCCAACTCGAACGCCATGCGCATCAGCCGGCGCACTTCCTCTTCGCTGTAGGCCGTGGTATCGACGGCGGTGCGGTTTGGCTTGCGCCCAAAGTTGCCCTGCGGCTTGCCGAAGTAGCAGCCGCCAGTCAACTCACGCAGGATCATCATGTCGACACCGCGCACCACATCGGGCTTGAGCGTCGATGCATCAATCAGCGCGTCATACACCTTGACTGGGCGCAGGTTGGCAAAGAGTTGCAGCCCCTTGCGCAGGCCGAGGATGCCCTGCTCGGGGCGCACTTTGGCGGTGGGATCACTCCACTTGAGGCCGCCGACCGCGCCGAACAGCACCGCATCGGCAGCTTTGGCTTTCTTCAGGGTTTCCGCCGGCAGCGCCTTGCCCGTTTCGTCAATGGCGCAGCCACCCACCAGCGCATGATCGAGTTCCAGATCAAGCTTGAGCGCCTTGAGGACGTTGATGGCTTCGGCGCATACTTCGGGGCCGATGCCATCGCCGGGAAGCACAGCGATTCGCAATTTCATGATTTGCCCATTCAACCACGAAGCGGCGAACAGAATTGTCGGCTGTCTGACAGGTTGCGCCAGCGCCCGCCGCCACCTGCCGCGTGATGGCGTCGGCCAGTGGATGTGAAGGCCCCGACGTCAGCATCTTGACCACATCGCGATTGATTGCAGAGGGCGCGAGCTGGAGTTCATGTGCTGCAACACAGTCATCAAAGCCGCTCTCGCGCCGTTGTCTCACGTGCCTTGCTCGCTGGATGCGTTTGGCGCGGCCGGCGTGGTTGGAGCGGGCCTCAGGTCTTTCTTCAAATTCAGGCGCTGGCTGACGACGGCCAGCGCGCTGAGCAAAAACACCACCAACAACGTGCTGAACGCGCCGACGATGTACAGCCCTGCGCCACATGCCATGCCGATGGCCGCGACGGCCCAGATGCCAGACGCAGTGGTCAGGCCATGCAACATGCGCTTCGCGTGTTGGCGCTGGATGATGGCGCCGGCGCCGATGAAGCCGATGCCGGTGACGATCTGCGCAGCCACGCGGCCCGGGTCGCCCCGCCCAAATGCGAAGAGCGACAGCACCGTAAACAGCGCTGACCCCAGACCCACCAGCATGTGCGTGCGCAGGCCGGCGGAATGCCCGCTGCGCTCGCGCTCGAAGCCGACGATGCCCGACAGCACGGTGGCCATGAACACGCGCACGCACAACTCAAGCTGCTGTTCAACTGTCATCTCAACCGTCATCGCAATGCTGCCTTGCACCTACTTCAATGCGTCCAGGGCCATCAGGGCCGCGCCAATGGCGCCGGCCTGCTCACCCAATTTTGCCTCAACGATTTTGATGCGCTCGATGTCGTTCTTGTTGATGGCGTATTGCTTCGCAATGTCGCGAATCTGCGAGACCATCCACTCGCCCAACCCCTCGATCACGCCGCCGCCATAGACCAGCAGTTCGGGGTCCAGCACATTGATGAGCGATGCAGCGTGCAAACCGAGGTAGTGCGCTGCGCGACGCAACACATCGAGCGTGAGAGGATCGTTCTTGCTCACAGCCTTTGCCAGCACGCTGCTGGTGATCGCGTCACCGCCTTTCTCCTTCAGCAGATCAGGCAGCACCGACTTGCGGCCGGCGGCGATGCCGGCGCGCAACTCGCGGTCGATGGCGCTGCGACTGGCGATGGCTTCGATGCCGCCGCGCACACCGCCACCCACCGCAAACGGTCCGTCGGCCAGGGTGACCATGTGGCCGACCTCGCCGGCGCTGCTGCGAAAACCCACCCAGGGCTGGTCATTCAAGATGATGCCGCCGCCGATGCCGGTGCCGATGAACACCGCGATCATGCTGTGCGCGCCTTTGCCGGCGCCGACGCGATGCTCGCCCACCGCGGCCACGCGCACATCATTCGACAGCGTGACCGGTGCGTTGTGCCACTTCTTCAACGCCTTCGCCAACTCGATGTTGTGCCAGCCAGGCAGGTTGGTGAGATAGACAGCCATGCCGCTCGCGTTGTCGACAATGCCAGGCGCGCCGACGCCGATGCCGGCGATGCGATCTTTTTTGACCTTCGCCGCTTTGACTGCCTCCTCCATGCTGCGCTCAATGCGCTCAATCACGGCCTCCGGTCCTTTTCCAGCCTGCGTGGATTTCTTCGCTGTGCCAAGCACATTGCCGCGCGCGTCCACCACCGCCGCCAGAATCTTCGTCCCGCCCAGATCGATGCCAATCGCATATTTTGGTGCCACATTCCCTCCACAGCCTGATGCAAGTCGTCAAATCATCAGGTCGTCAAGTCGAGTTGCGTGTGCCAATGTTAAAATCGCGCATCCTTTTTTGCAAAGCGAACGGTTCACTTTCCCATGCGCGTCCCAATTTCGTGGCTGAAAGACTACGTCGATATCACCCTCTCTCCTGAAGCACTGGCCGAGAAGCTGACGCTGGCCGGCCTTGAAGTCGAGAATATCGAATGCATTGGCTTGCCTGGCGGCGAATTGCCCTGGGATCGCGACAAGCTCTTCGTCGGCGAATTGTTGAAGGTGGAGCGCCACCCCAACGCCGACCGCCTTCTGCTCGCCACCGTCGCCTATGGCACGGCGCAGCCCATCGTCGTCGTCACCGGCGCGCCAAACATTGCCCCCGGTGACAGCGGCCACAAGGTTGCGCTGGCCTTGAAGGGCGCGCGGTTGTATGACGGCCACAAGGAAGGCAAGGTCATCACCACGCTGAAGGAAGCCACCTTGCGCGGCATCAAGAACGACAGCATGGTGTGCAGCGAAAAGGAGCTTGGCATCAGCGAGGAGCACGACGGCATCATCATTTTGCCGCCCGACGCGCCGGCCGGCATGCCATTGGCCGACTATCTCGGCGATGTCGTGCTGGACATCAAGATCCTGCCGAACATTGCCCGCGCCGCGTCGATCATCGGTGTGGCGCGCGAGGTGGCTGCACTGACTGGTCAGGCGCTGCGGATGCCGGCGCTGAACTTCAGCGCCGCCGGTCCAGCCATCGAAGGCGAATTGGCGATTCGCATTGAGGATCCAAAACGCAATCCGCGCTTCACCGCCGGCATCGTCCGAGGCATCACACTCCAGCCCTCGCCCTATCGGATGCAGCGCCGGCTTGCGCTGTGCGGCCTGCGCGCCATCAACAACATCGTCGACATTTCCAACTATGTGATGCTGGAGACCGGCCAGCCGACGCACATGTTTGACTTCGATGCAGTGCGCATGGGCTCCAGCGGCAAGCGCACCATCGTGACGCGGCTGGCGCGCGCCGGCGAAAAGCTGGTCACGCTGGACGGACAACCGCACGACTTGTTGCCGTCGGACATCCTGGTGTGCGATGAGGTCAGCGCGCTGAGCGTGGCCGGCGTGATGGGCGGCGCAGACAGCGAGGTGAAGGAAACCACGACGAATGTGCTGCTGGAAGTCGCGTCGTGGGATCCAATCAGCATCCGCAAGACGGCGCGCCATCACAATTTCAGCAGCGAGGCGTCTTATCGTTTCCAGCGCGGCGTGCATCCGGCGCTGGCAATGCTGGCGCAGCAGCGCGGTCTGCATCTGTTGCAGCAATACGCCGGCGGCGTGATTGACGCTGGCATCCTCGATGTCTATCCGCAACCCGCCCAGCCTGTTACTGTGGAGCTGCATCCTGAAAACGTGAACAAGCTGCTGGGTGTGGCTGTGCCGGTCGATGAGATGACGCGCATTTTGAAGGCGCTGGAATTCAAGATTGAAGATGAGGGACTCGACGCGCGGCATTCACATTCCCTGGTCGTGACTGCGCCTGACCATCGCCTAGACATCGAGGGCGAGCATGACTTGATCGAGGAGATTGCGCGCATCTATGGCTACGACAAATTGCCCAATACGCTGATGCGCGATGAGATCCCGCATGCCGCCGGCACGCCTGAACTCGATTTCGAGGAGCGCATAAAGGACATCCTCGCCGGCGCCGGCTTGCAAGAGATCATCACCTACCGCCTGACCACGCCGCAAGCCGAGGCGCGCGCCTTTGCGCCCGGCACGCCGGCGGATGACCGCCCATACGTCACGCTGCTCAACCCGATGACGGCAGAGCAAACCTCGATGCGGCACACGCTGGTTGCTGGTGTGCTGGAGGCGCTGCAGCGCAATCTTCACCACCTCGCGCGCGTGGCCCTGTTTGAAGTAGGCAATGTGTATCTGCCCGGCGAGGAAGGCAGCCTGCCGGATGAGCTGCCGCGCCTGTGCATTGCCATGAGTGGCGCGCAACATACAGCGGTCTGGCGCGGCGGCAATGCGCCGAACATGGATTTCTTCGACCTGAAGGGTGTGATTGAGACGCTGCTGCGCGAACTGCATGTGGAAGGTGCGACATTCCAGCCGGCGGCGCACCCCACGCTCTATCCAGGTCGCGCGGCAGCCATCCAAACCAAGGCGGCACAGCTCGGTTTGCTCGGTGAATTGCATCCGAAAGTGCGCGAACAGTGGGGTTTCGATGCATCTGCGCCGGTGCTGCTAGCCGATCTGGATGTGATGGCATTGCGGCAGGCCGCCGGCGGCGCGCGCACCATTCAAGACGTGCCGCGCTTCCCGGCCACAGTGGAGGATCTGGCAATCGTGGTGAATGAGGATGTGCCGGCGGCAGATGTGGAGATGACGCTGCAGCGCGCCGGCGGCAATCTGTTGCGCGGCATTGCATTGTTCGACGTGTATCGCGGCGAGCAACTCGGCGCCGGCAAGAAGAGCCTGGCTTACTCACTCACCTATCAGGCCGATGATCGCACTTTGGGCGAGAAAGACGTCGAGAAGCTGCGCGCCAAGCTCATCCGTGCGGTCGAAGGGCAACTCGGTGCGACCGTCCGCAAATAGGCTTTTCAACCCTGCTGTGCAGGGAGCCAGGACAGGGGAGTTGTTTTTGACTCGCACCAGGATGTGCTTTGTGTCCGGCGAATCGCATTGACCTGTGATTGTCGTGATCTGCAAGCGCGCCGTTCTTTCACGACCAAGCCGATGCTGTTGGCCAGCAACACTTGCAGCGCGGCTCGAATCTGTTCGTCAAGCCGCGCTGCGTCAATCAACGATCCAAAATCCGCAATCACGCGATGTAGCCAACGCCCACCGCGCCCGGGCCGGCGTGTGTGGCGATGGCCGGGCCGGCTTCCACCACCGTCGGCGTCGCTATGCCCAACGCCTTCGCGAGTTCATCGGCCATCTGTTTGCCCAGCTCCGGCGCGGCGGCGTGCATCACCACCAACTTGGGATCGGGTTTGCCCTTCAAGTCCGCCAGCACAATCTCCTGCAAACGCGCCAGCGCCTTGCCCGAGGTGCGCACGCGCTCCAGTGGCTCGACTCGGCCATCTTTGATCGTGAGGATCGGCTTCATCTGCAGCACGCCGCCGATGAGCGCTTGCGCGCCGCCGATGCGCCCGCCGCGCTTGAGGTTCTCCAACGTCTCCACCATGAAGTGCAGATGCGCGCGCGGAATGAGCGATTCGACATGCGCCTTGATTTGCGCCGGCGTTGCGCCTTCCTTGGCCAGCCGCAGGGCTTCCAGCACCAGCACCGCCTCGCCGGCGCTGACCTGCCGCGTGTCGATCAATGTGATGCGTGACCCGCCGCCCATGGTCAGGGCCGCAGATTCGGCGCTGGCGAATGTGCCGCTCAAATCCTTCGAAATCAAGATGGCGACGATCTCGTCATGCGGGTATTTCTCATAGATGTTGACGAAATCGCCAACCGATGGCTGCGACGTCTTGGGGAAATTCGGATCGGTCTTCAGCCGCGCGTGAAAATCCGCCGGCGACATCTCCGTGCTTTTGAAGCTCTTGTCGCCAAAGATCACAAAAGTCGATGCGATCTCTGTGATGCCGATCTGCCGCGCCAGATCGAGGGAAATGTCTGCATTGGAATCCGTCACGATGCGCACCATGAGTATTGCTCCTATAAATTTCGATGATTTCTGGAAGTAGGCAGTTTAAGCCAATTGCCACGATGCGCATCTTCGGATTTGCGGCTGGTGTGGCGCAGCGTTGGTTTGGCGTTGCCTTTGAATGACAAGAACACTCTTGCCGGCGCATGGATGCCGTGTGCCGGCTGTGAAGTTATTGCGCGCCGCTCGACTATCATTGAATCGCATTGACCGCGACAATTTCACAACGCATGAGCCGGCACTGGCCACTCGCCCTCATTCTGGCGCTGTATCTGATCGCCGGCGGTTGCTACGCCGTCACTGCGCCGTTTCTGGATGTGTCGGACGAGGTGCGCCATTACGCCATGGTCGAACGGCTGGCGCGCGGCGGCGGGTTGACAGTGCAAGATCCCGCCCTCAACGCGCAGATCGTCGCCGAAGAGCGGCTGGCGAAGCGACCGCTGACGTATGAGGCGCAGGAGGGCAGTCAGCCGCCGCTGTACTACGCGCTCATGGCGCTGGTGGCGCTGCCCTTCGACCGCAGCGACTGGCAAGATATGGTGTGGCCGAACCCGCACGCCATGCTGGGTCGCGCCGACGCGACGAATAACTGGAATCAATTGCAGCACACGCCGGCAAGTCACTTCCCCTGGCAGCGCACTGCGCTGGCAGTGATGGTGATGCGCTTCATCGGCGTGCTGCTGGGCATGGTGGTGGTGACATGCGCATATTTCATCGCGCGCGAATTGGGGGATGCGAGATTGAAATTCTCGATTCTCGGTTCGGCCTTTCTCCCGCCACTCGCCGCCGGCCTCGTCGCTTTCAACCCCATGTTCGTTCACATCATGGCGAGCGTGAACAACGACACGCTGGCTGCAGCCGCGCCCTCGCTGGCGTTGCTGCTCGGCGCGCGCATGATCGCGCGTGGCGCAACGGCGAGACAAGGCGTATTGCTCGGCGTGGCGCTGAGCGCAGCAGCGCTCACCAAAGTGTCCGGCCTTGCGCTCACGATCGTTGTGCCGTTTTTTGTGCTACTGGCTGAAGGGATAAAGAGGCGACAGCGGGAATGGGGGCAAGTGGAGAAAGATGACACCGCTTCACACCTTCTCCGCCTTGCGCTCACCATGTTGCTGCCGATGGCGCTGATCGCCGGCTGGTGGTATGCGCGCAATCAAATGCTGTATGGCGATCTGACCGGCACGATGATGATGGCGCAGATCGCCGGCCCCCGCGACCGCATCCCCATGCCGCTGGAATTGATCGGCGAGTGGGACGGCTTCTTCAAGGCATACTGGGGCCTGTTCGGCGCGGTCAACATTCCGATGCATGCGCCGATCTACGTCGCGCTCGAAATCATGACCATCCTCGCCGGCGCCGGCCTGATGCTGATGGGGCGGGACATTTTTCGAAACGGGGTGCTGCGGAGATCAGGTGATGCGGGATCTGAGCGATCTTCTCATCGCGTCAGCTTCCTGCCGCCCCTTCTCATCCTCGCCATGCTGTTCAGCGCCTTTGCCATCGCCTTTGTCGCGCTCGTGCGCTGGACGTCGATCACGCTGGCGAGCCAGGGCCGGCTGCTCTTTCCGGTCATCGTGCCGATCTCGATCTTTACCGCGCTGGGGCTTGTGCGCGCGTTGATGGCGTTTTCGTCGTTTGTGAAGCGCCCTGTGCTGCGGTGGGTTGCGCCGGCGCTCATCGCCGCGCTGGCCGCGATCACGTTGCTGTCGCCGTTCATCTACATCGCGCCGGCGTATGCCCTGCCCGAGAAGCTGAAAGATGAGACGCTCATTCCGCCGGACACGCAATTCACCCAACTGTATTTTGAGAACAAGATCCGCTGGATCGGCTTCAGGGTGAATACGCCGGCGCAGCGCGTGCGACCTGGCGAGGTGCTGGACGTGACGCTGTACTGGCAGGCACTGCGGCCGATGGAACGCAATTACTCGGCCTTCATTCGCGTGCTGGGCCGCGATGATACGCCGGTGCATGTGCTGAATACCTACCCGGGCGGGGGCATGTGGCAGACTACGCTGTGGCAGGCCGGCGACGTGATTGCCGACCGTTACCATCTGCGCATCGCCGACACTATGACTAATACGCAACTCATGCCAACTGTGTTGAGGCTGGATGTGGGCTTTTGGGACTTCACGACGAAAGCATTCATGGAGACGTTTGATGGGGCAGGCAAGCCGACCGGCCGACAGGCCTATGAGGCTGCCAGCATGGCCGCCCCCACACCGCTGCCGGCGAATGCGCCCATCGAGAAACAGCGCCTTGAGAAAGTGCGCGTGGCAAACGTGAAGGCATCACGTGCCGGCAATCGTATTGCGCTCGCGCTCGATTGGCTGGTGGATGCCGATGTGGATCGCGATTACACCACCTTTGTGCAACTGTTCGACTACACCGGCAGGAAGCTCGACCCGCAGGCGGACGGCCGCGCGCTGAACGGCGCATTCCCGCCGCGCTGGTGGCGCAAAGGGGATGCGGTGCGCGGCGATCAATACACGCTTGATTTGCCGGCGCCTCTGCCTGCCGGCCAGTACCTCATCAAATTCGGGCTGTATGACAAAGACGGCCGGCGCATGCCGGCGTTCGATGGCGACCAGCCCATCCCCGACGCTGCCATCAGCGTGCCGCTCATCGTTGAATGATGCAAGGTGACTTCATCCTATGGAAAAGCTTTATAGTCGTCAGGCCGTGCGGGAATGCCTGCGGGCGCAGCGGCGCGCAATTCGCCGGCTGCACATCGGCGAGGGTGTGGAAGATGCGCCAATCATCCGCGAGATTCGCGCGCTGGCACAGCAACAGCGCGTGCCGGTCAGCGTCGCCAACCGCGATTTTCTCGCCTCGATCTCGCGTGAATCGCAAGGCGTGGCGCTGGAAGTGGGCGACTATCCCTATGTCGATCTGGATGACATCTACGCCTTCGCCGCCGAGCGCAATGAGCCGGCATTCATCCTGGTGCTGGATGCGCTGCAAGACCCGCACAACGTCGGCAGCCTGATCCGCACGGCAGACGCCGCCGGCGTGCATGGCGTGGTGCTGGGCGAGCGACGCAGCGCAGGCGTGACGTCGGCGGTGGTGAACGCATCATCTGGCGCAGCCGAGCATCTGCGCGTGGCGCAGGTGGTGAATCTGGCGCGCGCGGTGGATGAGATGAAGCAGCGCGAGACGTGGGTGGCGGCGCTAGCCGGCGAAGCAAAACAGTCGATTTACCAGGCCGACCTGCGCGGCGCGCTGGCAATCATCGTCGGCAGCGAGGGCGAGGGTGTGCACAGATTGCTGCGCGACAAGGCCGACTTTCTGCTGCGGTTGCCGATGCAAGGCAGAGTCGAATCACTGAATGCGTCGGTGGCCGGCGCGGTCGCGCTTTACGAGGCTGTCAGGCAGCGGTGCGTATAATTCGCGCCGCAATGCCCACGTATCAATACGCTTGTCCTGACTGTGGCTCGGAATTTGAGAAAGTACAAAAATTTACGGATGATCCGATCAAGAAATGCCCGACCTGCGGCAAGCGACATGTGTATCGCGTGGTGAGCAAGGTGGCAGTCACGTTCAAGGGGTCGGGTTGGTATATCACCGACAGCAAGGGCAACAACAGCGCTGGCAGCCCAGCCAAAGATAAGGACAAGGCTGGTGAGGGCGAGACCAAAGCAGATGCAACGGAGACCAAAGCGCCGGCCGCCGAAACCACCTCAACTGAGTCCACTGAGTCCACAGCCAAAGAGGCGAAGCCAGACAAGGCTGAGAAGCCCGAGAAGAAGAGTAAAAAGAAAGCCGATTGACGCCAGGCGGCTTTTTGATTGTGCGCCGGCGCATCTACAATCGCCCGTGCAAGAACCATTTCAAGGAGTCATCCCGTGACCGACCAGACCAAGTTCATTCTTCAGGAAAGCGATATTCCCAAGGCTTGGTACAACATCCAAGCCGATCTGCCGTTCGATCTGCCGGCGGTGCTGCACCCCGGCACCAAGCAACCCGTCGGCCCGGCCGACCTCGCGCCGCTCTTCCCCATGGAACTCATCCTGCAGGAAGTGAGCAAAGAGCGCTGGATCGACATCCCCGAACCGGTGCGCGATGTGTATCGTTTGTGGCGGCCCACGCCGCTGTATCGCGCGCATCGGCTGGAGAAGGCGCTGAATACGCCGGCCAAGATTTATTACAAATATGAGGGCGTCAGCCCAGCCGGCAGCCACAAGCCCAACACTGCCGTGCCGCAGGCGTTCTACAACAAGGAAGCCGGCGTCAAGCGCATTGCCACCGAAACCGGCGCCGGCCAATGGGGCAGCTCGCTTGCCTTCGCTGGTCAGATCTTCGGCATTGACGTGAAGGTCTACATGGTGCGGGTGAGCTATGAGCAGAAGCCGTATCGCCGCGCGCTGATGGAGACGTGGGGCGCGCAGGTCGTCCCCTCGCCGAGCATGGACACCAACGCCGGCCGCGCCATGCTGGCCGTCGATCCCGACTGCACCGGTTCGCTGGGCCTGGCCATTAGCGAGGCGGTCGAGGATGCCGTGACCAACCCCACACCGACGAAGTACGCGCTCGGCTCGGTGCTGAACCACGTGCTGATGCACCAGACCGTGATCGGCTTGGAGACGCAGCGCCAGCTCGACATGGCCGGCGTGTACCCCGATGTGATCGTTGGGTGCATCGGCGGCGGCAGCAACTTCGCTGGCTTCACCTATCCGTTCATCGGCGACAAGATCAAGGGCAAGGCGAGCGATCTGCGCGTGGTGGCGATTGAGCCGGCGGCTGCGCCATCGCTGACGCGCGGCGTGTATGCGTATGACTTCGGCGACACCAGCATGATGACGCCGCTGGTGAAGATGTTCACGCTCGGTCACGGCTTCATCCCGGCGCCGATTCACGCCGGCGGATTGCGCTATCACGGCATGGCGTCGAGCATCTGCGAGCTGTATCGCAACAATATCATCGAGGCGCGGGCGGTGCAGCAGTGCGCGACGTTCGAGGCCGGCATCCAGTTTGCGCGAACCGAGGGCATCATCCCTGCGCCAGAGGCGGCGCACGCGGTGCGCGGCGCGATGGACGAGGCGATTCGCTGCCGTGAGGAAGGCAAGAGCGAGACCATCGTGTTCAACTTGTGCGGGCATGGTCACTTCGACATGAGCGCCTATGACCGCTACCTGCGCGGCGATATCCAGGATTACGAGTTGCCGCAGAGCGAGATCGAGAAGGCGCAACAGGAGTTGCCAGTGGTCGCGTAAACCGGCACAAGCAGACGCGCAAAAAGAACCTGCGGTGTTCAAGCCGCAGGTTCTTTTTTTTGTGTGATGGGGTTGCGATGTGCCGGCGAAGCGCAGAGTCACGCCGCTTCTCTGGCGACGCCACGCAGCCGCTCCATGTCACGAACCGGCGGCAGACCGAACATGCGTTTGTACTCGCGGATAAATTGTGATACGTCGCCATATCCGACCCGGTGAGCCGTGCTGGTTGCATCGAGGTGCTCGCCGAGCATCAGCCGGCGGGCTTCTTGCAGTTGCAGCCGCTTCTGGAATTGAAGCGGACTCATGGCAGTGACAGTTTTGAAGTGCCGATGAAATCCAGACACGCTCATGCCCAGTTCCTGCGCGATGCTCTGGATGCGGATCGGCTGGTTATAGTTTTTGCGGAGTCGCTCGATGGCTTGAGCGATGTGGCCGGTGTTTTCGCCCAAAGCCGCAATATGGCGAAGCCGATTTCCCTGCTCGCTTAACAGGAGCCGGTAGACGATTTCACGGGTAATCATTGGTGCGAGGAAGCGCGCTTCGTCGCGATTGTCCAGCAACCTCACCAGCCGCACCACGGCGTCTAGCAGGTTTGTGTCTAATGGGCTGACGGCGATGGCGCTTGTGCCGGCGCGATTCTGCGAGAAGTTGTGCGCTGAAAGGTGGCCGGCTTCGATCATGACCGCGCTGACGAGCGCGGGATCGAGGCGCAAGCGCAAGCTGAGATACGGCCGCTTCTGTGATGCCTCGATGACGTGAGCCACAACGGGTAATTCAGCGGTGGTGAGCAGGTAATGGGCAGGATCGTAGCGATAGCACTGGTCGCCCAGAAAAATCTCCTTGCTGCCCTGGGCAATCACACAGAAAGCGAGGTCGGTCAGGCCATGAACCAGCTCGGTGGGCGACGCGCGGCGTTGGAGGTGCAAGCCTTTCAAAGGCTCAGTGTGTCCATTGTCGTGAATCGCTTGAGCGATTCGTTCGACCAGTTCCTCCCTGTTGGCCTGCGCTTTGCGAACCTCATGCTCACGCCAACCTGCCCCGATCACATCCATCGTAGTTCGTTCAACCATTTCTGGGTGTCTATCTTGAAAGTCTGGAGGATCATCCAATGATCTTCGAGAATCGTTATACCATGCTGTCTATCTAAGTGCCAGAATACACCATATGCTCGCGTGATGGGAGGAGAAATGCAAAAACGCACATTGGGCAGCGATTTGGAAATCTCGGCCATGGGGCTGGGTTGCATGAGGATGAGCCACGATGAAAGCGTGCTCCCCGACAAGCAAGAGATGATCGCCTTTCTTCACGCGGCGGTTGAGCGCGGCATCACCTTTTTCGATACGGCAGAAGTGTATGGGCCATTCACCAATGAATTGCTTGTGGGTGAAGCCCTCGAACCTTTCCGTGGGCAGGTGGTCATTGCCACAAAATTCGGCTTCAATATTGATCCCAAAGGCGGGCCGAGTCAGGGTCTGAACAGCCGTCCAGAGCACATCAAGCAGGTTGCTGAAGCCTCACTGAAAAGGCTTAAGGTTGACGCGATCGATTTGTTCTATCAACACCGCGTCGACCCGCAAGTGCCCATCGAAGATGTCGCAGGGGCGGTCAAGGACCTGATCCAGGCTGGCAAGGTGAAACACTTCGGATTGTCTGAAGCAGGAGCACAGACGATTCGCCGCGCCCACGCGATTCAACCTGTCACGGCCGTCCAGAGCGAATACTCGCTGTGGTGGCGGGAGGTTGAGGCGGAAGTGCTGCCTGCATGCGAAGAACTCGGCATCGGCTTCGTGCCCTTCAGCCCGCTGGGTAGAGGCTATCTCACGGGCAAGATTGATGAGAACACGACTTTCGCCAGTGTTGATATTCGCAGCCGCCTCCCTCGCTATACGCCGGAAGCGCGCAAAGCAAACCGGGTGGTCATTGATCTGCTTGCCGCGATTGGAGAACGGAAGGGGGCGACGCCGGC
>JBDHWI010000105.1:0-14195 GCA_039810125.1 Thermoflexales bacterium
CCGGGTGAATACGGCGACCTCTGGCGCGCGTTCTCGGCCTGCCCAACTGCCGGCTGGAACCGCACTGCAGGCGTCAGCGCCGGCTGGTTCGGCATCGAGTCCTACAGCATGAACCATCAGGTGCTGTTCAAGGTCGGTCCGCTCTTCCGCGCTGACCAGGACATCGAACCCTTCCCGAACCTCGCCAAGAGCTGGGAGTGGTCGGAGGATGGGACATCGTTGACCGTGCATCTGATCGAGGGCGCGAAATGGTCAGACGGCCAGCCCTTCACTGCCGACGATGCCATCTTCACTTGGGAAGGTTACGTGACCGATCCAAACGTAAACTCCACCAGCCAGTTGGATGCCTACAAGTACGGCGACAAAGATGCCACCCTTGAGAAGGTCGACGACTACACCCTCAAGTTTACCTTTGGCATTCCCAAGCCCCTGGGTGTCTACTACACTCTGAGTGACTCTGGCGGCTTCTACATCATGCCGGCGCACATCCTGAAGCCGCTGCATCCGAAGTGGAGCACCACCGACCCGAAGCCCAGCTACAAGGACTTCGAGAACGCGCTGCCACCTGACAAACTGCCTGTCGCCCAGATGGGTCCCTGGGTGCCGGTCGAATACAAGACCGACGAGTTGCTCATCATGCGCCGCAACCCGTATTACTGGAAGGTTGATGAGAGCGGCAAGCAGTTGCCCTACTTCGATGAGGTGCAGTACAAGAAGGGGCCAAGCGGCATCGGGCGCGACCTCTGCACGATGGCCGGCGACTGCGATCACACCAACCTGGAGAACCCCAGCTCATACGTGAACACGATGACCAAGGCGCAGGACCCCGCCGCCAAGTTCTCTGTGAACTGGGGGCCGGAGTTGCTCGGCTATGGCATCTCGTTCAACTACGCTGAGGAGCTTGGCACGAAGGATGATCGCGACAAGGCAGTGCGCCAGCTCAACCGCGATGTGCGCTTCCGCAAGGCGCTGAGCTATGCCACCGACCGCGATGGCATCGCACAGGCGATCATGCGCGGGCCATTCCTGCGTGGCTACGCCGGCGGCCTGTATCCAGGATCACCCTACTTCCGCAAGGAAGATGTGGTGTATTACCCGTATGACCCTGAATCGGCCAAGATCCTGCTCGATGAGATCGGCCTGAAGGACACCAATGGCGATGGCGTGCGCGAGTGGACAGAGGGCCCGATGAAGGGTCAGCCAGTCGTGTTGCAGTTGCTGTCGTCGCAGGACGCGCAGGAGACACAGAGCGTGGCCGAGGCGCTGGTCAACCAGTGGGCGGCGGTTGGCATCAAGCTGAACACGCGCGTGGTGGACAGCACCACTCGTTCCGATATCGACACTGCATCGGCATGGGATATCGGCGTATACCGTGGTGGTCAGGCGTTCGGTCTGCCACAGGTGAACCCCACCTCGCTAGCGCCAGTTACCAAGACGTTCAACGATCATCGCGAGGGTGACACGCCGCGCAACCTGCTCGACTTCGAGAAGCAGTTGGTCGATCTGGTGCAGAAATACCGCGTGACCTTCGACACACCCGAGCGTCAGAAGATCATGTCGGAGTACCAGAAGATCCACACCGAAAACGTGTATCACATGGGTGTGTTCAGTGGTCGCTATGGCCTCGGCCTGGCGAAGCGCGTGAAGAACATCCCCGTTGGCGTGCCGACATTCCTGTTTACGTGGGTGGAAGACGCCATCATGCTCGAGCATCTGTGGACACCGAAGGCAGACCAGTTGCCGGAGAACAAGCCCGACACCATCCCGGTGTTCAGTTCGTAAGCTCGCATCTCGCAAACCCTAAGGGTCGCCAAGACCCTTAGGGTGCATCCCTGTTTCGCGCGATATGGCAAATTACATCATCCGCCGCTTGATCATCGCCTTCTTCATGGTGATTGGCATTGCGGCCGTCTCCTTCGTGGTGATTCAATTGCCGCCGGGCGATGTGGCGACCAGCTACAAGACGTTCCTGCTCCAGCAAGCCGGCATGACGGAAGATCAGGCCGAGAAAATGGCCAACAAGGTGCGTGAGCAGTATGGCCTGAACGACCCGCTGCCGGTGCAATTCTTTGGCTGGATCAAAGGCATCGTGACAGAGGGCAAGTTCGGGTTTTCGTTTGCGTATCGCAGAGACGCCGGCGAGTTGATCGCTGATCGCTTGCCCAAGACGCTCTTCCTGGCGCTGCTGTGTCACTTGATCTCAACCGTCGTCGGCATCAGTTTGGGCATCTTCGCCGCACCTAGAAAATACAGCGCTGCCGATAACAGCCTCTCCGTCCTGGCCTTCATCATGACCTCGATCCCGCGCTTTGCCATTGCGCTCATCATCATGTACATGGTGGTGTTCGTGTTCAAAGGGCGCAGCATCCAGGGCTTCTTTTCGCCAGAATTTGTGATGGCGCCATGGAGCTGGGCAAAAGTGGCCGACATGTTTAGCAATATCTGGCCGGTGCTGATCATCGCCGGCCTCGGCGGGGTGGCCTACAACATGCGCGTCATGCGCGGCAACCTGCTCGATGTGCTGAACTCGCAGTATGTGACGACGGCGCGCTCGAAGGGCTTGAAGGAGAACGCGGTCATCAACAAGCACGCCGTGCCAAATGCGTTGCACCCGATCGTGGCCTACCAAGGCACCGTGCTGCCCTACATGATGCAGGGCGAACTGGAAGCCGCCATCGTGCTGAACCTGCCCACGCTTGGCCCGATGTTCTATGCTGCGCTGGTGGCGCAGGACATCTATATCGCCGGCAGCCTGCTGCTGATCTACGGCGTGCTGATCGTGCTGGGCAACTTGATCGCCGACCTGCTGCTGGCCGCACTGGACCCGCGCATTCGGTATAGCTGAGTGACACAGAACCATGGCAACTGCAACACCTGGCGTAACCTTGAACCCAACCGGGCCGGCGCGGCAGGATCCGCCGACGCTCGAGCAATTGCTGGCGCACACTGAGCACAATGAAAGCTACTTTCAGCTGGTGTGGCGGCGCTTCCGGCGCAGCAAGGTCTCCATCATCGGCGCGCTGATGGTGTTGACGATGATCATCCTTGCTGTTTTCGCCGACTTCTTCGCACCAACATCCATCGACACCATCGATCTAAAGCAGGCGTTTCTGCCGCCGCAGCAGGTCCATTTCATCGACGCTCAGGGTAATTTCCACCTCACACCATTCGTCTATAAATACACTGAGACGCTCGACCCAACCACATTCCAGGTGGCATGGACGCCGGACACGTCCAAAACCTACCCGGTGCGCTTTCTTGTCAAGGGTGCGCCTTATAAACTGCTCGGCATCTTCCCGATGGATCTGCATTTGTTCGGCGTGGAGGGCGATGCAACGCTATTCATGCTCGGCACCGACAAGCTTGGGCGCGACATGTGGGGCATGGCATGCAAGGCCGGCCGCATCTCGCTCAGCATGAGCATCTTCGTCGCCATCATCACGGTCGCCGTCGGCTCCATCGTTGGCGTCTCCTCCGGCTATTTTGGCGGCAAGATCGATCTCGTCATCCAGCGCTTCGTTGAGTTCATCAACGCATTTCCATCCTTGCCGCTCTTCATGGCGCTGGCGGCGCTTGTGCCAAAAACTGCCGACTCGTTCACGGTGTTCGTGGTGATGTCGTTGATCTTTGCGCTGCTGTCGTGGACAACGCTGGCGCGCGAAGTGCGCGGCAAGGTGCTGGCGATGCGCTCAACCGACTTCGTGTTGGCCGCCAAGGAGATGGGCGCGTCTGACTCTCGCATCATCTTCCGGCATCTCTATCCGAACACGCTCAGTCACGTCATCGTCATCCTGACGCTCACGATCCCTGGCGTCATCCTGGCCGAGTCATTCCTCAGCTTCCTCGGCATCGGCATCCAGGAACCATTGACCAGTTGGGGTTTGCTGATGCGCAATGCGCAAAACCTGCAGACGCTCAGCCAGCAGTTGTGGATCATGTCGCCCGTCATCTTCATCGTTGCGGCGGTGTTGGGCTTCAACTTCATGGGTGATGGCCTGCGTGACGCCGCTGACCCGTATGCCCTGCGATGAAAAAGTTTGAGAGATGGCAAATGGGTCTGGCCGGCGTCGTGGTGCTGCCGGCGTTGCTCATCGTGTTGGCCGCTTGCGCCAGCGACGTGACTGCGCCACCCACGCGCGAGCCATTGCCAACCACCGTGACCGGTCAGGTTGTCGGTGAGAAAGGGCCGATCGCCGGCGCGCTCGTATCGGTGCAAGGCACACTCAACCGCGTCACCGCCGATGCAAATGGCATCTTCACCCTGCATGGCGAAGGACTGGGCGGCACATTGCCCGTCACCATCACCGCATGGAGCGATGATCACTATCAGGGTTGGGTCATGCTCGATCCGATGCTGCGCAACTGGCAGAGCCAAGATGGCAAGGCTGCCGGCCTCGAGGTGATGCTGCGACCACTGATCGCCGGCGACAACCACAAATATACGTGGTTTAAAACCGAGGACAAGGAAGGCTCTGCCGCTTGTGGTGAATGTCATCGTGAATATCCTGAATGGCAAGCTGATGCGCACTCCAAGACGGCCACCGCAAGCCATCGCTTCCTCAACCTGTATAACGGCACGAATCTTGAGGGCAAGAAAACGCAGCCGATCCAATATTCCAACGATGGCAAGATCATGCCGGCGGATCCTGCATTGCCAGACTACGGCCCGGGCTTCCGCATCGACAACCCAGAGCGACCAGGCAATTGCTCCACGTGCCATACCCCGCTGGCGATGAAGGTGGAGACAACGAATACCTGTGCGTGGTCGGGCTGCCACACTGGCCTGACTGCCGAGCGCGCTTCAACGCAGGGCTACATGATTCGTGGCGCGTCATCCACCGGTTTGATGGGCATTGCCGAAGAGGGCATCACCTGTGAGTTTTGTCATCAGATTCAGTCGGTCAATCTCGATCCTGCCACCGGGCTGCCATATCCTGACCAGCCTGGCATCATGTCGATGCAATTGCGCCGGCCCCCGGATGGCGAGAAGCTGTTCTTTGGCTCACTGGCCGATGGCAGCACGAAGACCATCAGCTATCTGCCGTTCCTCTCCAGCAGCCAGTTCTGCTCGGCTTGCCACTATGGCGTGTTGGGCGGCGTGGTCAGCAACATGAAGGTGACCGGCGGCACGACGATCTACAACTCCTATGGTGAGTGGCTGAACAGCCCCTGGAGCGACCCGAAGACTGGCAAGACCTGCCAGCAATGTCACATGCCGACGCAAGAGACACCTTACAGCGTTTATCCAAACAAGGGTGGGGTGGCGCGACCCGCCGGCCAGTATCACAACCACACCATGACCGGCCCATCCAACAGCCAGGCGCTGATGTGGAATGCCGTGACGATGAAGGTCGACGCGCAGCGCGACGGCAATGCGGTGCATGTGAAGGTGGACCTGACCAACGACAGGACAGGCCATGCCGTGCCGACCGACGCGCCGATCCGCTCGGTGATGTTGGTAGTGGAGGCGCGCGATGCGAACGGCAACCTGCTGGTGCGGCAGGAGGGACCGACGTTGCCGGAATGGGCCGGCGACTACGCGGGCAAGGCCGGCAAAGGTTTCGCCAAAATCCTGCGCGATACCAACACCAATGAGGCGCCGACCGCAGCTTACTGGCGGCAGGTGGAGCTGGTTGAAGACACACGATTGATGCCGCTGAAGACCGACTCATCCAGTTACGCCTTTGCGCTGCCACAGGACGGCCAAGCCACCATCAGCGTAAAGTTGATCTGGCGGCCGGCGTTCCAGAAGCTGGCTCAGCAAAAAGGCTGGAGCGACCCCGACATCGTGATGCAGGAGTTGACCCTGCAACCGTAAATGAAACTGTAACTCAAACACATGACACAAGCCAAGAACGACAACCTGTTGCTGGAAGTGCGCGATTTGAAGATGTACTTCCCCATCCAGCAAGGCATCTTGCAGCGCACCGTCGGCCACGTCAAAGCAGTCGACGGGGTGAATCTGTTCTTGCGTGAGCGTGAGGTGCTGGGGCTGGTGGGTGAGAGCGGTTGTGGCAAGACAACTGTGGGGCGCACGATTCTGCGGCTGTATGAGCCAACTGCCGGCGAGATCAGGTTTCGCACCAAGGCCGGCGACTGGGTCGATATTGCGGCCATCAGCCAGAAGGACATGAAACCGATCCGGCAGGAAATGCGCATGATCTTCCAGGACCCATTCAGCTCGCTCAACCCGCGCATGACGGTGCTGGACCTCATCAAGGAGCCGCTGGAGATTCACGGCGTGGCCAAGGGCAAGGAGGCCGAGGCGCGCGTGGCCGAGTTGATGCGCGCCGTCGGCCTGGATCCGAACTACATGCAGCGCTATCCGCATGAGTTCTCCGGCGGCCAGCGCCAGCGCATTGGCCTGGCGCGCACGCTGTCACTCAACCCGCGCCTCGTCATCGCCGACGAACCGGTGAGTGCGCTGGATGTGTCGGTGCAGGCGCAGGTATTGAACCTGCTGCAGGAGCTGCAACAGCAACTCGACCTCACCTTGATCTTCGTTGCGCACGATCTGTCGGTGGTGGAGCATATCTCCGACCGCGTGGCAGTGATGTATGTCGGCAAGATCATGGAGATGGCGCCGACTGAGGAGTTGCTGCGCAATCCTCTGCATCCCTATACGGAGGCGCTGCTGTCGGCCATCCCGCCGGCGGACCCCGACATCAAGGTTGAGCGCATCCGCCTGCCTGGCGAAGTGCCAAGCCCGGCCAACCCGCCGAAGGGCTGTATCTTTCACACGCGTTGCAACTATGCAAAGGACGTGTGCAAAACCAGCGTGCCGGACCTGCGCGAGATCTCGCCCGGGCATTTCACTGCCTGCCACTTCGCCGGCGAATTGAACCTGAAGGGGATCGAGAGCTGAATCATGAGTGCATCATCACGCATCCTCGCCGCGCTATCCTATCTGCCCGTCATCGGTTGGCTGATTGCGGGCGTGGCAGGCCGGCGCACTGCATTTGTTGTCTTTCATCTGCGCCAGGCGATTGGCCTGATTGCTTTTCTCATCGCCATCTTCCTCGCATGGGTGGTTGTCACGTGGCTGCTGAGTTGGATTCCCTATGGCTTTCTTGTCGGCAACGCACTATTCCCGCTGGTCGTCGCATCCTATCTCTACGGCGCGGTGGCGTTGATCATCGGTGTCGTGAGCGCACTTGCCGGCCGGGCGACGCTGCTGCCGATCTTTGGCGCCTTCGCTAACCGCCTGTTGCCCTTGCGCACTAGCAACTGAGGCCAATCGTTTTCGTGTCTGCCTCAACGCCTGCTCCCAGGCCGCGTCCGCGCTGGTTGATGTTCGCCGGCGCAGTTGCCGGCATCCTCGTCTTCGTGGGGCTGTCGCTTTTCGTCTTCGCCCGCGTTGAAGAGCAGGACGTGTTTTGCACCTCCTGCCATACTCAGCCAGAAGTGACCTATTTCGACCGCACGCAGGCTGCGGCGCCTGTCGACATGGCATCTGAGCATGGCACGTATGCGAGCAGGAACCCAAAGCTGGCTAATACGCGCTGCATCGAGTGTCACTCGGGCGCCGGCTTGATGGGGCGCGCTCACAGCATGGTGAAAGGGGCTGAGAATGCAGTGCGCTGGGTGATGGGGACAGCCGGGCAGCCGGCGAAGCTGACGGTGCCAATTGCCGATGAGAACTGCCTGAAGTGCCATGTTGACACACCGATGGAGACCGACTTCGACAGCCATTCGCACCAATATCTGGCAAAGTGGCAGGCTGCGGCCACAGATGCCGGTGGCTGTGTCGATTGTCACACTGCACACACGCTGCATGGCAACGCCAGTGTGGGCTTCCTCAACCAACAGCGCACGCTCGTGCAGTGCGATCGCTGCCATGTGGCGCTGGATGTGGCCAAGCCGGCGGTGACGGAGTAGCTCGCGTCATTCATCGCTGCCCAGCACGCGGTCGATGGCGTCTGATTGCGCCTTGCGATCGTTGCGGATGTAGCGGCGCAACACATCGGCAGATTTGTGGCCGGTGACCTTCTGGATCATCCACTCCTGCAAGCCATCGTCGGCGGCCTGCGTGACAAAACCAGCGCGCAGCGAATGTCCTGAGAAGTCGAAAGCGCCCAGGCCGGCCATCTCTGCTGCCTGCTTCACGATCAGCGCCACCGACCTGTCTGACAGGCGCGTGTTGCGCACGTGGCCCCACTTGTCGATGGCGCGAAAGATCGGCCCGCGCTCAATGCCGGCCTCATCGATCCATGCTTCGAGCGCGCGGACAGGACATAGCCGACTCTTGGATCGCGTCATTGTCTTGCTCATGCCCTCGCCAGCCTGATCGGTCTTGGAATAGGGCAGGGTGACCGTCATGCCCTTCGGCGTAAAGCGCACGTGTTTGAGATCGAGACTGACGATCTCGCTGCGCCGCAGCGCGCCGGCGAAGCCGAGCAGCAAAATGGCGCGATCGCGCAGCCCGTGCAGATCGTGCGGCAACTCGGTAATCATCTTTTGCAACTCGGCGCGGGTGATGGGGTCCTTGCGCGTGGCGGAGCCGCGTAGTTCGCGCCGGATGCCCGACATGACAACCGATACCATCTCGCTTTGCGCAGGGTTGACATAGTTCGCATCGCCGGCGTGCTTGCGTGCGTGGACGAAGGCGATCGCAGAGAGGCGCACCTGGATGGTGGATGGCTTGTAGCCCGCGTCGGCCAGCCAGGTGAGATAGGCCATGATCGTTTCGGGCTTGGCCGGCAGGGCGGTGAAGCGATTGGCATGGCAATACGATTCAAAGCCCTGCCATGCCTTGCGGTATGCAATGCGCGTGTTTTCAGACGACGATGCGCCGAGATAGCGCGAGATGCGCTCGACTTCCTGCTGCGAGAGATTTTCTGCGCCGGCGGGGACGATCTCCTGTTTGGTGGCCTTTTTCATGATTTTGCCGTCTCAACTTCCGATAAGGTTCATTATCGGAAATGATAGTAAAACAGGAAAACGCCGGCGTCAAGGTCGTAGTGACGCCAGGATCGAGCGGCGATTCGTGCTTAGCCGACGCCGCCGAAGTTGCGCAGTGAGTAGCTGAGCCAGGCCACGAGCAGCGCATACAACAGCGCCAGCACCCAAATCTGCGCGCCCTCGAGCCCCAGCGACAAGGTGATCTCGTTGCTCTGTGTCAGCACCAGCACCAGCGCCGCCAGCACGCCGGCAAGGACGGTGACGATGGTTACGTTGCGCTTGCTGGTGAAGTGACCCAGGATGGCAATGAGCAGTGCCACCACGGCGCCAGTGACCGCGCCAAATAGCAGCGTATCTCGCAGCCCGCCACCGATCAGCCCCTGAAAAAGCACTGTGAATGGAATGGCGATCACGCTGGTCGCAATGACCAGAACATTCGTTCCATTCGTGAATTGCTGGATGAACTCCGCGCCGTTGAACACAATGGACATCCACAGCGCTGGCAGAATCAATCCACCCAAACCACCGAGAATGGCGCCCTTGATAACAAGTGCAATCGCATCGATCGTAGACATATCAGGGTAAGTCTACTCGCTTTGCCGGCGCATTACACTATCCCCTATGCCAGACGATCAAAATGAGAAAGCGCGTTTGCATGCAGTCGTCGAGGGCGTCGTGCAGGGCGTGAACTTTCGCTATCACACGCGGCGCACGGCGCGCGGTCTGCTGCTGACTGGTTGGGTGCGCAACACACCAGACGGCAATGTAGAAGTGCTGGCCGAGGGCGCGCGCATTGGGCTGGCGCAACTGCTGGCGTTTCTGCGCAAGGGGCCGGCTGCAGCCCACGTTACGCGCGTTACACCGACCTGGTTGCGCTTCGCCGGCGAGTTCAGTGAGTTCGAGATCGCCAGCTAGCCGTAGTTAGCCACCGGCGATCATCGCTGCGCCAATCGCTGCCTCTTCCTGCCACGCTGGCAACCGCAATGGCAACTCAAATCGCCGGCTCACGATCTCTTGCAGCAGGCTGTTCTTGCGCAGCCCATTGCCAGAGCCAACCAACACGGCCGCGCGACCTTGTGACTGCACCATCGCTTCATAGAACTGCGCCAACTCTTCGGCGATGCCTTCCAGCACAGCGCGATTGAGGTGCGCCGGCGTGAAGTTGCTGCGGGTCATGCCATGCAATGAGGCGCGACGAAGCGGGTCGTGGCGCGCGCCATCGAAGCGGGTGTCTGCGATCAGGCCTTCGGCGCCAGCAGGTGTGACAATCGCACTCGCCAACATCGCCGAATACAGGTCTGCCTCATTTGGCGCCGGCAATCCCATCATCGCTGCAGTCGTTTCGTAAAAGCATCGCAGCAGCGCAAAAGCGCTCCCACCACACAGCGATGCGCCGGTGAGCACAAATTGACCATCGACAAATGGGCGCGTCTCGACGCCGGCGCGCCTATCCATGGGTGTGAAACGATCGCTGACAAGGGACACCTGGCTGCCGGTGCCGATGTTGACATGCGCTGTGCCGGCGCGTGTGCAGCCGCTGCCGATCAGGCTGGCTGGATGATCTCCAACCGCAACTGCAACTGGAATGTCGGGCTGTAAATTGCAGGCTTGTGCCGCTGCGCGTGTGAGCCGCCCAACCGGCGTGCCGGCGGAGACAATCTGCGGCCATTGCACAGCTAGATCCAGGCGGGCAAGCACAGCTTCATCCCATGTCCCTTTTGCAACATTGAAGACCCCCCACCCCGCAGCGTTGGTTGGGTCAATTTTTGGCGCGGTATGGCACAGCATTGCGCCTATAGCATCTGGGATTGAGCAGGGCAATGCGCTGGGCAATATGTCCTGTTCGCGCAGCCAATGGAGTGTGACCGCGCCGTAGCCAGCTGCTGGCAATGCGCCCATCTCCGCGAACGCCCCTGCCCCGCCGGCACGCGCGATGAATGCTGGCAGCGATTCCTTGCCGCGCTGGTCTTGCCATGTAATGGCAGTTCGCGCCGGCATGCTGTTCTCATCGAGAAAAGCCACGCCGTGCATTTGGCCGGTCATACCGATTGCGCCAATCTCACTGGCGAGCGCGCCCAATTGGGCTACGACGCCTCGCAATGCCTCAAGCGCGTGCTGGTAGACACCTGGCACGTCGATTTCAGCCCAACCATTTGCGCGCTGTGCCGGCGGCGTGGCATCCGCATCGGTTGGCAGCGTGACTGAGGCGAGCAAAGTTTCACGGCCGGCGTCAAATGCCACCGCTGAGATTGTCGTCGTGCCGATATCCAGCCCAAGCCTGATCATGTTTTCAGTATAGCGATCCATGGATTTGCGATTTCTCGCTTTGCCTTGCCCATGCAGTTGTGGTTAACTCGCCGGCATGGCAAAGCGCTTTGATTTTGTCTCGCTGGGCGAGACGATGATTCGACTCTCACCACCCAATTTTGAGCGCATCTCGCAGGCGCGCTCGCTCGATATCCAGATCGGCGGCGCAGAATCCAACGTGGCTGTGGCGATGGCGAGGCTGGGATTCAAGCCGGCGTGGCTGTCGCGCATGCCGGACAATGGTTTGGGCCGGCGCGTTGAGGCTGAGTTGAACTTCCATGGCGTGGACACGTCCGGCGTGAAATTCGTGCCCAATGAGCGCATTGGCACCTATTTTCTTGAGCTGGCTGTGCCGCCGCGCCCCAACCGCGTGATCTATGACCGCGCCGGCTCTGCAGCCAGCAAGATGACCTTGGCAGATGTCGATTTTGGTGTGATCAAGCAGGCAGGTTGGCTGCACACCACCGGCATCACGTCAGCCATCAGCGCCGGCGGCCTCGAAGTCTCGCGTGAGATCATTGCGTTTGCGCGACAGCACGGCATTACCACGTCGTTTGATGTGAACTATCGCGCGCTGCTGTGGGAGCCAAAAGAAGCTGGCGTGGCGCTGGAGCCAATCTTCAAGAACTGCGACTACGTATTTGTGGCGCATCGTGATGCGGTAGCGCTTTTTGGCGCGAATGAAGAGCCACATGCCGCAGCGCGTGAATTGCAGCAGCGCTTTGGCTGCCGCACGCTGGTGATCACCATTGGCGAAGCCGGCGCCATCGCGCAACATGGCGAGCAGCAAGTAGAGGTGGCGCAGCGCTTCAAGGTGCCACAGATTGTGGATCGCATCGGAGCCGGCGACGCCTTTGACGCCGGCTTTATCGCTGCCCAAATGCGTGGCTACTCGGTTGAGGATTCCATCGATCACGGCAATGCGCTCAGCGCCATGAAACTAACCATGCCGGGCGATCTTTCACTTACCAGCCGCGATGAGCTGGAGGCAATGGTGGGCGGGGCGAAGGGCGCGAGCGTCAGGTAGATATGGAATTGGGAAGCCGCTTAGCGGATCGAAACGCCGGCCTGCGCGGCCACAGCGCGGATGTGCGCGGCTGCCAGATCATATTCGGCTTCATTGGGTAGATGCTCTAGCATGAGCGGCACATCCGGCGCAACGCGCGCCAGTTCGGTGAGATAAGTCGCATAGTCGAGCACGCCGAGGCCGGGGCGCACTTCGTCGATGTGGACAATGGCGTTTGTGGACATCGTGACGTCTTTGGCGTGGCAACAGCGCAGGTGGCGACCCAGCCGGCGGAAGCTCTCGCGAATCAGTGTGGTGGTGTCGAAAAAACGTGACGGGCAATTTACCAGATTGACCGGGTCGAGATGGGCTGCAAATGCTTTGCGGTCAATCGCCGCTATCAGCCGCTCGTAGCTCTCGATGGAGTCTGGGAAAACCCACTGCATGCATTCCAGCGCATAGAACGTGTGTGTTGGCTGCACGCCGTCTATGATCTCGCGCACGGATTCGACGATGAGTGCGAAAGTGTCATCATTGAGGTTCTCTGGATGCGGGCCGTGCCAGGTTGGGCTGCGCGAGCCGGCAATGTTGACGCAGCAGCGCGCGCCGATGCGGTCTGCAAGGTCGAGTTGCTCCTGGTTGAATGCGATGCCTCGTTTGCGCTCTGATTCGTCGACGCTGATCGGGTTGCTGTTCCATGCGCCGACTTCGGCGATGACAATGTTGTGTTTTGCGGCGACGGCAGCAAATTCGCTCACGACCGCGTCGCTCGCGTCATTCTGCAGCGGGCAATAGGCGGCGCTGTAGCCCTTTGCATGAATTGCTGTGGCCCACTCTTCCGCACTCCCCCACTTCGTGAAGGTTGGCGCGCCAAGGTGTATTGGTTTCATTTGTGCGATTAGTTTAGGTGGATGCTTTAGGCTTAATGTAGTGCCTATGCGCAATCCAGTTTATAGCTCCCATGCCACGCTGTACGCCAGGCCATGCTTGCGAACATAGGCCGGCAATTCGCGCAGCGCTGCTTCGATCACCTCGGGCGCAAGTGCGCTCATTGGCACGCCGGCGTCATCCAGGGCCTTCCGCAACTTCCGCGCATCCTGTCCCTGCCGCTCGGCCATCAGCACGATGCCAGGGCCAACCAGCTCGCCATGCGTGTGCAACGCAACTGCCGGCGTGCCGGTCGAGGATGTGCCACCCGCTAACGATTCGGCGCAATAGGCGAAGTGATGTTCGCTGCCCTCTTCAGGCCGCGAATGGCCAATCAGGTTGCACAATTGCACCTCCATCGCCAGCGCGTTGACCAGCGACCGCAATCCATCGGGGTCACCGTGGCCGGCGGCTTCGGCGCAATCCATCGCCATTGCCAGCACGCTCCTGGCAATGGCGGCGATGCCGGCGTCGTAATGCTGGCCAGCGGGATTCTTGCCTTTCTGCTCAGCCATCTCCCAATCGAAGGCAGCGGTGGCAATGCTCAGCGCATCGATGATGCCGGCGGTGCGCACATATGACGGCGCGCGCGCAATCACATCCAGATCGAGCAGCACAATTTCCGGTGGCACCGTCTCAAGATAACGCACCGAGCCGGCATCGCGCACGCTGCTAGCCCACGTAAAAAACGCATCCACGCTGAGCGCGGTTGGCATGCAGATGAGCGGCAGCTCCAACTCGCGCGCGACATATTTGGCCGCATCAACTGGCACGCCACCGCCGACGGCATAGATGATGTCGCCCATGCCGGCGCACTGTTTGACCAACCGCTTGTAGGCAGTCTCGGTGGGTGGTGGCGCTTCCAACTCGATGCCAATATCCCAGTCGAGATCATGGGGTTGCAGCGCCTGCCACGCCGCATCCTGCCTGATGACGATAACCGTGTCGTCCTCGATCCAATCGTGAATGGGGATATAGACCAATTCGGGCAAGGGGAAGGCGTTGCGCGCGCCGGGGGATTCATTTGATGCCACTGACTTTAATTCCTTCGATA
>JBDHWI010000106.1:0-14192 GCA_039810125.1 Thermoflexales bacterium
TACTCCTACATCACCGACAGCGCCGTGGCGACCGAAGCCTACAAGAACGATGAGTTTGACATCGTTGGCTTGGCTGCGGAGGACTTGAAGGCGGTGCAGGCTGATCCAGAGCTGAGCAAGCAGGCGCTGATTTTCCCAGGCTCCTGCACCACCGCGCTGCAGTTCCGCAACTACAAAGAGCCGTTCACGGATGCCAAGGTGCGCCAGGCCTTCGCCTATGCCCTCGACCGCGAGCGCTGGGTGAAGGATGTGTTCCAGGGTCTCGCTGCGCCGACGCTGACCTGGATCCCGCCGGGATTCCCTGGCTACGACAAGAATGAGTCGCGCTTCAAGTATGACCCCAAGGCCGCGCTCAAGGCCATCGCCGACAGCAGCTACAAGTCGGTCGAGGGTCTGCCCCCGATCACCCTTTACTTCTCAGACACCCCGCGCAACCGCACCCGCAACGAATGGCTCGGCGCGCGCTTCAAGGAAGTGTTTGGTGACGCGCTGAAGATCGAGCTGAAGCCGATCGAGGCAACCGCCTACACCGCCATGCAGAAGGATAAGGAAAGCGCGCTGCAGATGTTCCTGGGCGGCTGGTGCGCAGACTACCCGGATGAGCAGAACTGGCTGAGCGTGTACTTCCACGGCGAGAGCACCTTTGCCCAGCGCGTCGGCTACAACAGCAAGGCGTTCAACGCGTTGACGGAGAAGGCTGATGTCGAATTGAACCCTGCCAAGCGCACCTCGCTGTATGCACAGGCGCAGAAGCAGCTCGTCAGTGATCTGCCGGTGGCGTTCTTCTACAATAGCGCGAATGCCTATCTGGTGAAGCCGTGGGTCAAGGGCATCAAGACCACGCCGCAGGATGCTGCCTGGCCTGGACAGACCGTTCCGCTGACCATCGATATCGTCAGGTAGACCGTTGCGCGTTTGCAGCAAGTCTGATTGACGTGTAATTGAAATTGCGTGCTGTGCGTTGTTCAAAACGATGCACAGCACGCGACCTTTTGGCCGCTGACGCGCGCTGCGCCGGCGGTTTTGAAAATCGACCGAATGGCAGGACTTATTATTCGGCGCTTCTTCTGGTTCATCCCAGTGCTGTTCATCATCTCACTGGTCACCTTCCTGCTCATGCACTCTGCGCCAGGCGGCCCTTGGGACCGCGATTCGGAGAGCAAGCAGGTGGATCCGCGCACGCAGGCGCTGCTCGCTGCGCAATACGGCCTGGACCTGCCGCTGTGGCAGCAATACATTCGTTACATGATCGGCTACACCGATCAAGAGTCTGGCGCGTTCAAGTGCGGCGCGATCTGTGGCAACCTCGGTCCGTCCTACCGCCAGCGCGGCAAGACCGTGCAACAGGTCATGTTCGAGCCGCCGAAGCGTGAGAATGCCACCTTTTTCGACTCGAAGTTCGGCTATTCCATTCGCCTGGGTCTGATGTCGCTGGCGTTTGCGCTGATTGTCGGCATCCCCGCCGGCGTCATCGCTGCGCTCAAGCACAACAGCATCATCGATTACTTCGTCGCTTTTATAACAAACGTGGGCGTGGCGGTGCCAAGTTTCGTCGTCGCGTTCTTCTCCATCATCATCTTTGCCGTTGGGTTGGGCCTCATCCCCGTAGTGCAAAAGAACTGGGGCAACTTGAGCGCGTGGATTGTGCCGGCGATGGTCTTTGGCTTCGGCACGCTAGCGCAGACCGCGCGCTATACGCGCAGCTCGGTGCTGGAAGTGTTGAAACAGGATTTTGTGCGCACCGCGCGCGCCAAGGGCTTGCGCGAAAGAGGGGTGATCTGGAAGCACACGCTGCGCAACGCGCTGATTCCGGTGGTGACCACCATCGGGCCGGCGCTGGCCGCGCTCGTCACCGGCTCCATCATCATCGAAAATATTTACGGCATCCCCGGTGTTGGTCGCGACTTCGTCGTCGCCATCGGCAACCGCGACTATTCCATGATCATGGGCACCACGCTGGTCTATGCGACGCTCATTGTGGTGGGCAACCTCACCGTGGACATCCTCTACGGCATTGTCGACCCGCGCATTCGGGTGGAATAAGGTTCTGCACGACCCCAACAAGGAGAACAGACAATGGCTGTCGCACAACCCGCTCAGCAACGCACCACTGACACCGATCGCAACATCGCCCAGTTCATCGACTCGCAGAGCCAATGGGCGCTGGCATGGCGGCGCTTCAAGCGCAACCGCGCTGCGCTGGTCAGCATCTTCATCATTTTGTTTTATTTGTTCGTGGCGGCCTTCGCGCCGGCGCTCGCGTCCCAAAATCCAGTCAAGGACAACAGCGGGATGCAGTACATCCCGCCGTTCTATCGCGCCGAATCGCCGGCCGGCCAGCAGCGCAACCCTGAGTTCATCATGGGCACCGACTCGCAGGGGCGCGACATCCTCAGCCGCGTGATCTTTGGCACACGCTCGTCGCTGGCCGCCGGCGTACTGCCCGTCATCTTCGTGCTGTTGATCGGCATGGCCATCGGCTTCATCGCCGGCTGGCGCGGCGGGTTCATGGACAACCTGCTCATGCGCGTCACCGATATCTTCTTCGCCTTCCCGGATGTCCTGTTCTTGATTCTGGTGATGGTGACGCTGGGCGATTCAGTGCTGGGCAAGGCTGCCAATGGCTTGCCGCTGTTCCTGATTGCGCTGGCGGTGGTGTCGTGGGCCGGCCTGGCCCGCCTCATGCGCGGTTCGGCGCTCACGCTGAAGGGGCGTGAATTCGTGGATGCAGCGCGCAGCCTGGGCGGCTCCACCTGGCACATCATCGTCAAGCACATCTTCCCAAACAGCCTCGGCATCATCGTGGTGTGGGCGGCGTTTGCCATCCCTCGCTTCATCATCGCCGAAGCGGTGCTGGGCTACCTCGGCCTCGGTCTACGACCCTCGCTCACCGGCAAGGAATTCTTCGTCACCAGTTGGGGGCGTTTGTTCCTTGAGGCATACAGCAATGTTGGCAGCAACCCCGACTACCTGATGTTCATCTCGCTGGTGGTGTCGGTGCTGGTGATCGCGTTCACCTTTGTCGGCGACGGTCTGCGCGACGCGCTCGACCCGCGCATGAAGCGATAGGCCTTGTGGGACGCACAAGCATGAAAGACAAACGGGAGCTGACGTCGGCGCAACGCGAGGTGTTGCTCGACACATTGCAAGCTCGTTTTGAAAAGCACATGAGCCGGCACAAAGGGCTTGACTGGGCTGCTGCGCGGCAAAAGCTGACAGCGCAGCCCGAGAAGCTATGGTCACTCAATGAGATGGAGCGCACCGGCGGCGAACCGGACGTCACCGGTTTTGACAGGCGAGCCGGCGAATTCCTCTTCGTTGACTGCTCGGCAGAAAGCCCCAGCGGCCGCCGAAGCATTTGCTATGACCGCGAGGCGTGGGAATCGAGAAAGGAGGCGCGGCCGGCGAACAACGCCATCGATATGGCGTCAGTGATGGGCGTTGCGCTGCTCACCGAAGCCGAATACCGTGCTTTGCAGCAGTTGGGCAAGTTCGATCTGAAGACGTCAAGCTGGGTGCAAACGCCGCCGGCGATTCGCAGGCTCGGCGGCGCGCTCTTTTGCGACCGGCGCTACGATCATGTCTTTTTGTACCACAACGGCGCACAGTCGTATTACAGCGCGCGGGCATTTCGCGGCTTGCTGCGAGTCTAGCTTGACCGCGCAGTTGCAGAGCGCTGGCGGGTAAACCGCAAATGGCTCAGCTTTTTGTGTTCGCAAAAAATCCTGTTGCCGCAAACAACAACATCGCGATGAACAGCGTGGCACCGGCAATGCTGATCGCCAGCCCGATCCGCACCGATTGTGGCGCGTAGCTGAACACGACAGTGTGTTCGCCTGCCGGCGCCTGCACCGCGCGGAACATCGTGTCCACGCATTCGATGCTCGCCGGCGCGCCATCCACCAGCGCCATCCAGCCCGGATAGCACGTGTCGCGCAGCGTGAGCCTGCCATCGGATTGCGCCCTTACCTGCACCGTCACGCGCTCCGGCGTCGACTCCGTGATTGATGCGTCGCCATCGCTGAACACTGCACGCGGCGTCGCCTTCAGCCGCTCGTAAATTTTCACGTCGCCGCTGTGCGAAAGGCGCATCGCGTCGCTGCCCCATACGAATTGCGAGAGGAAACTCTTGTCGGTGGCGTCGATGTTGGTGAGGCCGTCCAGGTGCAGGTCTGACAAGTCTCTGAGACTTGTCAAGGTCAATGCAACCGGCGTCTTGCGACCATCCCACGCGAGCAGCACATTGAACGCCGGCGACACTGGCTCTGTTGCGCGAATCTCAAAGGATTGCGCACTGCCATCATCAAATGTGACCCGCGCATTGCCGACCACATCGCCGACGTTCGCCTTCTCTGCACGCAACACCAGCCCAATCGCAGTGGAGGCATACGGTGTGAGCGAGATGGTGGCGGCCTGGGTGATGGGCCGGCTGAAAAGCAGATCGTAATACACGCCATCGATGAACATGTCCTGCGTCTTGTCGGCGATGAGGTAGCGCACGGCCATCTGGTCGAGCCATGCGGCATCTGGCACGCCGCGCAGAAATTCGCGCAGCCGGCCGTCCACGCCGCCGGCGGGTGTCTGTGCAAATTGCTTCACGAATTCGGCGTAGCGACGCGTCGGCAGCAGTCCGCCGTCGTAGCCATCCACGCTCGGCAACCGGTTATAGAGCGGCAGGTTGGGCGAAAACACCCCTTTGTGCTTCGATGCGATGATGCGATCGTAGACTTCATCGGCGCTGAGTTGCTGGCCGTAAATCAGCTCCTGCTCGGCCTTGTCGCCCGGGTCGAAGAAGAGCGAACTGAGCGCGAGGATGCGCGCTTCGATCATCGCCGGCTCGCTCAGCAGGTGCGCCACGCTGGGCCGCAGCGAGGTGAATGCCTGCCGATCTGCGGCGCGGGAATAGGGCTGGAACTGCGCGGCGAGCAGCATCTCACCGGCAAGCGCGACGGTGAACAGCACTGCGATGCGCTGTTGGTGATTGGCCGATTGCGCGCCGGCGAATCTGACCCGCAGCCAGTTGCCGATGATCAACCCAGTGATGATCACCACTGCCACAGCCCATCCCATCAGCACGCTGCGCGCCGGCAGGCTGCGATATTCGGGATCGAGTGAGATGCGCGCGCCGGCGATCAGCCCGATCAACCATAGCCCCATCAGCCCGAGCCACGCAATCACCCACATGCGCGCCTGTCTCTCGCTCAGGCTGCTCTGCAACCGCTGCACGCCAAAGCCAATCAGCAGCGCCGCGCCGACTGCAAACATGGCCAGCCATCTGGCCTGCGCCCGAAAGAGGTTGAAGCCGGGCAGAAAGCGATACAGCAGGTTGAAGACTGGCGTCACCATGCCAAGCGCAAGGATGAAGCCGATGATGACGAGGAGAACTGGGATCACGGCAGAGGTTGGAGCTTGCGGGTCTCGGCGCGCAATCCTGGATCTCCATCCCCCAATCTCTAACGAACCCAGCAAGGCAAGCGCCAAACCTGCCGCACCGAGATAGGCGATATATTCTGGGAAGAGCGGGTCGCCGTATGCCGGCAGGAGGGCGCGGGCAATGACCCACGGACGCCACGAGAAGGACGCCGCCTCGCCGAAGGGCAGCCCGCCGGCGCGCGCGCTTTCGCGCGAGAGTTCCAGCGTGGGCAGCAACTGTGCGGCGCACACTGTCACCGCCAGCAGCACTGCAAATGCCAATGCCGCAGATGGCCGCAGCCAGGCAAGAAGATTTCTTTTGCTCCACCTGCGTTCATTCGTGTTTGCCTGTGGCTGCAGGAAAAGCTGTGACAGGAAGACGACGCCGGCAGCGACAAGCGAGATGTAGAGCGATTGTGTGTGGCCGGCGGTGATCATCAGGGCGATGATGCCGGCAAAGGCGAGCGCGTTCGATAGCGATGCGCGCCATGCGCAGCGCGCGCCGGCCGCAATGCGAAGCGCCATCAGCAAGAGCAGCGGCAGCCACGCCAGCACCTGCAACTGGTTGAGGTGTTCAGCTTGTGCGCCGAGGTAGCCGCCCAGCCCGAAAGCGATGGCCGTGGCGAAGGACGCGAGCCGGCTCATTGCAAAGCCATTCCGTGCAAGCGCAAATGCGCCGAGCGCCGCGATCAGCAGATGCAGCGCGATGCTCCACGCTACGGCGCGCTCCACTGGCAACCATGCCATGGCGATGTTGAGCGGGTAGAAGAAGCCGGCTTGCGAGTTTGCCAGGAATGGTGACCCCATGAATGTGTAAGGGTTCCACAATGGCAGCCGGCCCGCGCGGATGGCCTGTGAGGCGTAGTCGCGCAGGGGATAGAAATACAGCAGCAGGTCGCCGCGCGCGATGATGCGGTCGCCGAGTGTGAGCTTCCACGCGCCGGCGATGACAAGCACTGTGAGGAGGACAAGATGAAGCGACGAGCCGGCGACAAGGCTTCGCATCCTATGGAAAAATGCATTCACCGAGTCACTCCATCACCTCTGCATCCCGTCATGCTTCCAATGCGTTCAAAAACCGATCCACCTCTTCGCGCGTGTTGTAGTGCGAGAGGCCGATGCGCACCATGCCGCCAGTCGGCTCGACGCCCAACCGCTCGCTCAGGTTGATGGCGTAATAATTGCCGTCCCAGACGCAGATGCCCTGCTTGCCCAGGCGCGTCGCGGTGTCGTGCGGGTGCTCGTCTTTGTAGCGTATGGCGATGGTTGGCACGCGCTCGCTGAGGCGATGCGCATCACGGATGCCGAAGAAGCGCACGCCGTTGATCTTGAGGACGTTCTCGATCAGATGGGCGATCAGTTCCTGCTCGTACTCGCGCGAGAGCTGCATGGCGTGGTGAATGGCGCCGGCGCGATGCGAGCGCATGCCCTCGTGTCTGGCCTCTCTTCCATCCACGGAGGAAGAGCCTGAGGCGGAGGACAACCACTCCAGATACTCCATTACGCCGATCAGCCCGTTTTGATTTTCGAAGCTCTGCGTGCCGGTCTGGAATTTGTGCGGGGGCTTGCTGTCCGCCGGCCGCACCTTGTAGGCTGGCAACCTTTCCAGCAAGTCGTATTTGCCATACAGCATGCCTTGATGCGCGCCCCAGAATTTGTAGGGCGAGCAGACCAGGAAATCAGCATCAAGGCCCTGCACGTCGATTGGCACATGTGGCGCGCCGGCCACCGCATCAACAAAAGTCAGCGCGCCGGCGGCGTGCGCCATGCCGATGATGTGTTTGACCGGATTGAGCGTGCCAACGGCGTTGCTGACCAGGCCGACGGCGACCAGCTTTGTGCGCGCATTCAGGTAGCGCTCAAAGTCGTCGAGGTTGAGCGTGCAGTCATCGGGGTTGATGTCGATCACATTGATCTTCACGCCGCGTTCCTGCGCCATCAGGTGCCACGGCGAGTAGTTCGCATCGTGGTCGAGCATGGTGAGGATGATCTCGTCGCCGGCACGCAGCGTCTGGCCGATGCTGCGGCTCATGGCGAAGGTCAGGCTGGTCATGTTCTGCCCGAAGATGATCTCATCCTTGCTGCCGGCGTTGAGAAAGTCGGCGCCGGCCTCGTGCGCCTGCTCGATGATTGCGTCGCTCTCCTCGGCGGTGATGAACGCGCCGTGGGTGTTGGCGTTGCAGCGGCTAAGGTAATCGACGATGCGCTCGATGCAGCGGCGCGTGGTCTGCGTGCCGCCAGGCGCGTCGAAGTAGACCAGCGGTCTGCCGTTGTAGGTGCGTTTCAGCGCAGGAAATTCGTTGCGGATGGCATCGAGGTTCAGCATGATCGTTACTTCCTTCCAAAATCCGCCGGGTTCTCGCCCCACGCCTCAGTGTCCCACTTCAACACCTTCGTGGTGTAGGTGTTCTCATGCAACCACATCTCGGCGCGCGCGATCAGGTCGAACAGCGAAGTATTCTCTGCAGTGCGCGCCAAGCCAGTTTTGGCGTGTTTCCCACGCACCCACGCCATCGCTGTGCGCGAGTCGGAGTAGAGCGGGGCAGAGATGCGTTTTCGCTTGAACAGCGCCAGTGCATGCACGATGCCAAGAAATTCGCCGATGTTGTTGGTGCCGCCGGCGAACGGTCCCTGCCGAAATATCTCGCGGCGCGTGTCGATCTTCACGCAACGATATTCAAGCAGCCCGGTCTCCGCCGGCAGCGAGGCGTCCACGGCATAGGCCTGTTTTGCCGCCTCTGGAATGGGTTTGAAGGCAGCCCTGTTCTGGCGGAAGGCGGCATGGCCGGCGGCATAGGCCGCTTCAGCTGCGGCGCGGTTCTCTACAGCGATGAATTGCGCGCCGGCGAATCCATGCACCTGCGCCAACGCCTCGTTCCACGTCGTGTAGATGCCTGGCGCGCGGCCCTTCCAGACGATGTAGAACTTCTCGGTCATGATGGCAAGGGCGCAGCATTGCTGCGCCCCCCACGATGAATCACTTCAGCAGACCTGGAATATCGGTCGGCAGGTCGGCCATCTTGATGCCGGCAGCAGACATCGCCTTGATCTTGCTGTCAGCGGTGCCAGCGTTGCCCTCGATGATTGCGCCGGCGTGCCCCATGCGCTTGCCAGCCGGCGCTGAGCGCCCTGCAATGAAGCCGGCCATCGGCTTCTTCACGTTCTGGTGGATCCACTCGGCGGCAATTTCCTCGTCGCTCCCGCCGATCTCGCCGATCATCACGATCTTCTCGGTCTGCGGGTCGTCGTTGAACAGTTTGATCGTGTCGAGGAAGTTCAGGCCGCGCACTGGGTCGCCGCCGATGCCGACGATGGTGCTTTGTCCCATGCCAGCCAGCGTGAGCGCATTCACCGCTTCGTAGGTCAGTGTGCCACTGCGCGAGACCACGCCGACGTTGCCGGGCGTCGCGATGTTCGCGGGGATGATGCCAATCTTCGCCTCGCCGGGCGTGAGCAAACCCGGGCAGTTTGGGCCGAGCAGCGTGACGCCGGGCTTGGTGTCGATATAGGCGCGCACCTTGATCATGTCCACAACTGGGATGCCCTCGGTGATGCACACGACGAGCTTGACGCCGGCATCTGCGGCTTCCATGATCGCATCGGGCGCGAACCTGGCCGGCACATAGATCACGCTGGCGTTTGCGCCCACTTCGCGCACAGCCTGGCCGACGGTGTCGAACACCGGCACGCCATAATCAGTTTGCATGCCGCCTTTGCCTGGTGTCACGCCACCGACGAGGATGGGCGAATAGGCGTGCATCTGGCGCGCGTGAAAGTCGCCTTCGCGACCGGTGATGCCTTGAACAATCAGGCGTGTGTGCTTGTCTGCAAGAATGGACATGGGTTGAACCTTTTCTGTGTGGTGAATTTGCGTTGGAACTTGGCGATTATAACGATCGGCGATGCCGCGCATCCAATCGTCCCAGCACGGTGCTGAGTGGAATGCCGCGCTCGTTCAACAGCACGAGCAGGTGAAAGAGCAGGTCAGCGCTCTCGTCGATCAAGCGGTCGTCGTCCTGCGCCACGCCGGCCAACGCCGATTCCAGCCCCTCTTCGCCCACTTTTTGCGCGATCTTGAGGCGGCCCTTTGCAAACAGCCGCGCGGTATAGCTGCTCTCTGGCTGGGCAGTGCGGCGCGCGGCAACGATGCCTTCGAGTTCATCGAGGAAGCCGGCGCGCGGCGTCTCTTCTTGTGACGCGGTTGTGAGCGGCGTGAAGAAGCAGCTCTCTTTGCCGGTGTGGCACGCCGGCCCCGCCGGCTCAGCGCGGAGGAGCAGCGTGTCGCCATCGCAGTCGGCGCGCAATTCGCGCACGCGCAGCACGTTGCCGCTGGTTGCGCCTTTGTGCCACAACTCGCTGCGGCTGCGTGACCAGAACCATGCCTCGCCACTCTCCAGGGTCAATTGCAGTGATTCTGCATTCATCCACGCCATCATCAGCACGCGACCATTGATGGCATCCTGCACGATCGCGGGGATCAGTCCGCGCTCATCGAATTTCAAATCCACGTTGCTTCCTGTGTGTTATAGCCGAACCGGCACGCCTCGGCTCGCCAGATAGCGCTTCACTTCGGCCACGCTGAAGGTCTTATAGTGAAAGATTGACGCCGCCAGCACTGCGCTTGCGCCAGCGTCCACCGCCTCGTAAAAATGCTCCAGCCTGCCGGCGCCGCCCGATGCGATCACCGGTATCTTCACCGCGCCGCTGATGGCGCGCAGCATCGGCAGATCATAGCCGGCCTGCGTGCCATCGGTGTCCATGCTGGTCAGCAGAATCTCGCCGGCGCCGCGCTGTTCGGCTTCGATGGCCCACGCAACTGCATCGATCTCCGTCGGCACGCGTCCGCCATTCAGAAACACCTTCCAACCCTCGCCATCGCGCCGCGCATCGATGGCGACGACCACGCACTGCGCGCCGAAGCGCCACGCCGCCTCGTTGATCAGGTTGGGGTTGCGCACGGCGGCGCTGTTGATGGCGCACTTGTCTGCGCCGGCCAGCAGCAGTGTGCGAAAGTCGTCGGCAGCGCGCACGCCTCCTCCGATCGTGAAGGGGATGAACACCTCGTCGGCCACGCGCCGCGCCATGTCCAGCGTGGTGCTGCGCCCTTCGTGGCTGGCCATGATGTCGAGGAATACCAACTCGTCCGCGCGCTCGCCGTTGTAGATCGCCGCCTGTTCGACCGGGTCGCCGGCGTCCTTCAAGTTGACGAAGTTCACGCCCTTTACCACGCGGCCATTCGCCACGTCGAAGCAGGGGATGATGCGCTTGGCTAACATGCTGGTGACGCCTGACGCCGGATGCTGAGCGAATCACTCAACACGCTGGGCCACCTGTATCGCCTCTTTAAGGTTGAGCGTGCCTTCGTAGAGCGCGCGCCCCACGATGACGCCGGCGACGCCGCGCGGCGCATATAGCAGCAATTCCTTGATGTCGTCGGTGTTGCGCACGCCGCCGGATGCGATCACGCTCAAGCCCGTAAGTTGTGCGAGCGCCGCCGTCATTTCAGCGGCTGCGCCGATCATCATGCCGTCACGCGCCACTTCGGTGTAGAGCGCATGGATCACGCCCATTTCGCGCATCAGGGTGCCGAGCTCGGAGGCCGGCATCTGTGTGCCTTGCTTCCAGCCGCGCGTGACGATGATGCCATCGCGTGAATCGAGACCGATCGCCAACCGCTCAGCGCCGTAACGCGCCAACACATCCGCCACAAGCTCGGGGTTTTCGGCGGCGGCAGTGCCAAGCACCACGCGATCTGCGCCGGAGTCGAAGGCGGTCTGCACGTCGTCCATGCTGCGCAAGCCGCCGCCAAACTGAATCTTCATCTTCACCGCGCAACTGATGTCGCCCAGCACGCGGCGGTTGGCCTTTGCGCCGGCGGCATCGCCAAACGCGCCATCCAGGTTCACCACATGCAACCATTGCGCGCCCTCGCCGGCCCATTTTTTGGCAATGGAAACCGGATTGTCCGAGTAGGTCGTTTGCTGGTTGGGGTCGCCCTGCCGCAGCCGCACCACCTGCCCGCCGCGAAGATCAATGCTTGGATAAACAGTAAACATGAATTCGATTTTGGATTTTGGATTTCAGATTTTGGATTGAACTTGTGCATCAATCGGTAATCCGAAATCCGCAATCGAAAATTCAACGAAATTCTTTAGCATCTGCAATCCCACGTCCTGGCTCTTTTCAGGGTGGAATTGGATGCCCCATACATTACCCCTTGCAACGACAGATGGAAAATCATAGCCGTAATCTGTTGTGGCGAGGATGTGTGATGGATCGGCGACGCGTGGATGAAATGAATGCACGAAGTAGGCGTAGCCGCCAGCTTGCACGTTCTGCGTCAGGGGGTGGGGTTGTGTGAGCTGTAGCTGGTTCCAGCCAATGTGCGGCACTTTCAAGCCGGCGTTGCCCTCGAAGGCGGCGCCAGTGAACTTCACTACGCGTCCGCTGATGAGCCCCAGCCCTTCCCACTCGCCCATCTCCTCGCCCGCATCGAACAGAAGCTGCATGCCGACACAGATGCCCAGCACCAGTTTGCCGTCGCGCGCGGCCTGTTGCACCGGCGCAAACAGACCGCGCGCCTTTAGCCCCTGCTGGCAATCTGCAAATGCGCCCACGCCTGGCACCACCACCTTGTCGGCACGAGCGATGACCCGCGGGTCGTCGCTCAGGGTGATCCTGGCGCCTACATGTTCAAGCGCCTTGCACACATTGCGCAAGTTGCCTGCGCCGTAGTCTGTGACTGCGATCATGGGTCGGTATTGTAAGGGGTTGCAAATCGCGGGCGCGCCGGTGCGCGATTCAACCCATGCACCCTATGCCTTGTCGATGCGGAACACCAGCTCATTCGCAAATTCGAAGCGCTGGAAAGGCCAGCCTCTGCCGGCAAGCAGCGCATGGAAGCGCGCTTCGTAGGTCGCGCTCATGCCGATCTCGCGGCCGCCGACGGTGCGGGTGGGGTAGGACACGATGATGTGTTGCGCATTGAGTTGGTCGAGCAGGATTTCGCCGGCGCGCTTGTCGATCTGCTCCAGGCAAGACACGGCCTTCAGCACCAACGCCACCTCGACGCGCTCAGTCGGGCAGGCGTGAATCACATCGCGTGTCTCGGCTCTGCCTTGCACGCCGAGCAACTGCATTGCCGCACTGAGAAAGCGCATCATGTCGTCATAGATGTCGACGGCGTGATAGGTTGCATCTGGCGCGAGGTTCATCCACGGGATGGCGAGCGGATTCAGACCGCAGGCTACATCCAACACACTGTGGATCGGGGGCAGGCCGGCGAAGATCGTCGTGTAGAACGCGTCAAGAATGGGCAGGCGCTCGCGCGTGGAGGCATGGTGCGACATGATCTCGCGCAAGGCTTCTGCGGCGCCCTCTCCCAGCGAAAGTGGGTGGGAGGTGAGGGAAGCAGTGAGGGCATTCAGTTCCGCCAGCCACTCAGCATAGCGCGCCTTCTCCCCGGCGAACATGCCGCCGGCCTGATGCAGTTTGTTCTTTGTCGCCTTGATCGCCTCTTTCCACGCGGCGCGCTTGCGCAATTCGCCCGCGCCAATCTCCCGGATAAGCGATTCGCTTACCTGCGCATACTTTGTGCTCTTGCGCACTTCGGCGACGAGTTCATCGAGCTTTGCATCCATGCTCATCACATCGTTACATCGTTCGCAGCGCATCCATCAACTGCGCCATGAAGCGCAGGTTGTGCAGCGTGGCGAGCCGCAGGAAACTGGCATCCTTCACCTTGAAAAGGTGGTGCAGGTAGCCGCGCGAGTAGCGCCGGCAGGTCGGGCAATCGCAGTGTTCGCTGATTGGCGCATCGGCCTTCTTGTGCCTGTCGTCCTCGATGTAGCGATATGACCACCACTTCGTGTCGTTGCTGAAGCGCGTCTCGGCGACGGGCTGGTTGAATGCCATCAGCCGACCGCGCCGCGCATCGCGCGTGGGCAGCGCGCAATCGAATATCTGGTAGCCCATGCGCAGACATTCGACGATGCTGTTGGGATGGCCGATGCCAAGCGCGTGCATGGGGAAGTGCGCCGGCGCCAACTCGCGCGTATAGGCCACCATGTCGCGCACCAGTTCGCCTTCGCTATCCAGCGGCCAGCCGCCATAGCCAAAGCCATCGAAACCCAATTCCAGCAGTGCGTCTGCGCACTGCCTGCGCAGATCTTTTGATGAGCCGCCTTGTATCACGCCAAAAAGTTTGGGCGTTGTTTCTTGAAGGGGCGATGAGATCAGGGGGTAAGCAGGCGACTCGTCTGGAACCAGCCTATGTGTCTTTGCGTCTTTGCACCTCTGCGTTGCGCTCTCTGTCAGCCGCTGGAATTCTTCCTTGCAGCGTTTGGCCCATGCGATGGTGCGACGCACGCTTTCGCGCTGGTTATCCTCGCTGTCTTCGGGGTGCGTGCAATCGTCCAGACAGATCACCACATCCGTGCCATAGCTCATCTGCAGTTGCACGCTCTTTTCCGGCGAGAGCAAAATCTTGCTCTTGGCGTCAGGGCGAAATACGATGCCCTTGTCGGTGAGCGAGCCAAACTTGGCGTTCTGGCGAATCATCGAATAGGCTTGAAAGCCGCCGCTGTCGGTGATGATGGGGTGGGGCCAGCCGGCCATCTTGTGCAAGCCGCCCAGCGCCTTCACTGTTGTCGAGCCTGGGTGCTGCATGAGGTGAAACGCGCTCATCACCAACCCCTCGACGCCCACTGCCTCAAGGTCGGTGCTGTCGACGGCGCGCACCACCGCGCGCGTGGCATCCGGCAGAAATACCGGCAGGCGCA
>JBDHWI010000107.1:0-14096 GCA_039810125.1 Thermoflexales bacterium
CGGCGCGCCGGCGCCTCGGGTTCATCCCCCACCCCGCCGGCACGTTCACATCCCCCTTGCATGTTCGCGCCGGCGAGGCGACCACACCATACGCCGGCGGCGCTGCGAAAAGCCGGCCACGTCGCTACGAAATTTCGTAGCGAATCTCTGCCAAAATGGTCATCATGCAAGCGAGCATCGAGCGCAACAACAGGAACAGCGAGTTTGGCCGGCTGCTCAGCGGCGCCATCAACAGCATCGCCGCGTGCGAGGGGCGCACTGCCGAGGGCATCGAGAAGGACCTGGGCGACGTCATCGGTCTGTCCGGCTCCACGATCCAGCGCTACAAGCGCGGTTTTCTGCCGCCCGACCCGCGCACGGTGCAGTTGCTCGCCGAAGCCGGCGTGAGGCGCGGCTTCTTCAATCGCCAATGGCTCAACCGCTTCCTCTTCGTCGCCGACTACCCGCACATCGACGAGCTGCTCAATCAACTCTGCCCCATCGCCGCCACCGGCGTGCCGGAGCGCGTGCTGCACAACCTGCCGCGTCCCAGCTATGCGCAATTCATCATGCGCGCCGTGCCGTTCGATGAAATCATCCACGCGCTGAGTCAACGCACTGCTGCCGTCATCATCGCCAGCCTCGGCGGCATGGGCAAGACCTCGCTCGCGCGCGAGGTGGCCGAGCGCTGCCTCGACCCTGAGTTCGACGGCCCGCGCTTCGATGCGGCGGTATGGGTGAGTGATGCCGCACGTCCGGGCTTCACCACCCTGAATGCGGTGCTGGACGAGATCGCGCAGACGCTCGACCTGCTCAACCTGCTCGACCGCGGCGAGGACGACAAGCGCCGCAACATCGAGCATGCCTTGCGCAGCCGGCGCGTGCTGCTCATCATCGACAACTTCGAGACCATCACCGACGCACACCTGTTGCGCTGGCTGCTCTCACTGCCAGAGCCGAGCAAGGTCATCATCACCACGCGCGAATATCGCCGCGAGTTTCGCCAGGGTGGCTGGCCGGTGGAATTGGGTGGGATGATTGAGGATGAGGCGCTGGCATTCGCACTGCAGCGGCTGCGCGCGCTGCGCTTCAACGATGCGCTGCAACCCGGACAGATCGCGCCGCTGATTGAGGCTGCCGGCGGCAACCCAAAGGCCATCGAGATGGCGCTGGGCAGCCTGAAGTTGGAGCGCCGGCCGCTGCAGGACGCCGTGGCCGACCTGAAGCATGCGCGCGGCGAGATTTTTGAAGAGCTCTTCACGCGCAACTGGTCGCTGCTGGATGAGGCTGCGCGGCGCGTTCTGCTGGCTGCCACACTCTTCGGCGCTAGCGCCAGTCACGAAGCGCTGTCCGTTGCCGCTGACGTGCGCGGCGCCATCTTCAATCGCGCGGTGAATACGCTGGCCGACCTGTCATTCCTGAGCGCACTGCAGGCCGAGATCGACAGCGCACCGCGCTACGCGCTGCACCCGCTGGTGCGCGTCTTTGCGGAGAAGGAATTGTCGAAGGATGTCGTCTTTACAACCAGCGCGCGCCAGCGCTGGCTGGAATGGCACATTCAACTCGGCGCGCCGGTGGGCTACAGCCGCCACGATCTGAAGAAGTTGACCCTGCTGGATCCTGAGCGCGATGCGTGGCATGCGGTGGCGGCCTGGGCGCACAACGCCGGCCAGCACGAGAAAGTGCTGGCGCTGGCAAATGGCATCGGCTACTACTGTTACGTGCGCGGTCTGCTCAGCCGCGAGCCAAACATCAACTTGATCGCCGCCGAAGCTGCGCGCGCGCTGAGGCAGCCGGCGCAGGAGATCAAATGGTTGTCGTATCACATCCAGCGGCTCTCGCGCGGCGGCAATCTGGCCGGCGTGGCGGAGCAATTGCCGCGTTTGAAGGCGCTGGCCGAAGCGAATGCACTGCCAGCCGAGATCGCCGAGGTGTATCACCACGCAGTGGCGAGCTATCACTTCGCCGGCGGGCAATGGGATGCCGCCGAACGCGAGTGGCGCGCCTTGCTGACCACGCCTGGCCTCAACCCGCACGTCAGGCTGATCACGGTGAAGTGGCTGGCAGAATGCCTGCTGCAAAAAAGGGACAACGCAGCGGCGCAGAAGCTGTTGCAGGGGGCGCTGCGCGATAACCCCGACCGCGACAATCCGCGCGCGGCCGTGGCGCTGAAGCTGGCATTGGCAAAGGCGCTGCTGAACCAGGATGGTGATGATGAGGCAAGCGCACTCGTCGCCGGCTGCCGCGAAGCGGTGATGCAGCACGGCATTGACCGTCACATGCCAGATGTGCTGTTGCTGGAAGGCCGGCTGGCTGCGCGGCAGGGCGATGCAACACTGGCGCAGACCAGCGTCGCAGCTGCCATTCGCCACTTTCAGCGTCTGGGTTTGCAGCGCGAATTGGATGAGGCGCAGGCCACGCTTGAGTCTCTATGAACCACAATGAAGGGCTGACGCCAGCGCATCGCGTCTGCCATAATAGCCGGCGTGACTACATTGCCTGTTCGCACACCCATCATCGTGCATCACACGGCTGCCCTGGATGGCATGCCGCATCCGCCAAACTCGCTTGAAGCGATTCACGCCTGTCTCGATGCCGGCGCGGCAGTGATCGAGATCGACGTGACTGCGCTGGCAGAGGGCGACTATCTGCTGGTGCATGACCCTGTGCTGGAGAATGAGACTACCGGCGCCGGCAGGGTGGATGCTTGCACGCCGGCGCAGGCGCAACAATTGCGCTTCATGCGCAACGGGCAGCCCACAGAAACACACGTGCCACTGCTGAGCGACGTGGTGGCTGCCTTGAACCAACATCCACACAAAGCGCGCTTGCAGATCGACTTCAAGAACACGACCCCCTTCAACGACGATGAGCCTTTGCGCCGGCTGGTCGCGCGGATCGAGTCGCTTGGCGAGCGGGTGATCGTGAGCAGTGTCGCGGACTGGCAATTGCGCAAGTTGCGCCGGCTCGCACCATGGCTCGACCTCGGCTTCGACGTGCAGTTCTACATCGACTGGCAGCCGGCCGGCGCGACCCGCGACCCGCGCGAACACCCAAAGGCGCTTGGCGCATACGGCTACTACGATGACCATCCGCTCGCCTTGCAGCGCTTTTGGCCGGCGCGCGATTACCTGCGCGACCGCTGCGGCGCGCTGATCGGCCTCGTGCCGCGTGTCAGCACGCTTTACCTCAGCCACAAACTGATTGCGCAATCGCTCGACGACGACTTTGACTGGGCGGCGATGCTGCACGAACACGGCATCATGCTGGATGCATGGACGATGGACACCAGCAATCCCGTCGCCAGGCAAAACGCGCCGCGCCTGATGCGCGCCGGCGTCGACCTGTTCACGACGAACACCCCTCGCGCGCTCAGCCAACTGCTGAACGGCTGAAGGTTGACAGCTTGCCACAGAGGTCATCCGTGTCCTTTGCCATCTGGGCGTATGCTATGTGAGCACCGCCGGCGCATGCGGCCGGCAAGGGAGATCACTCCATGCTCGACCTTCACAAGATCGACAACGCACTCGTGCGCATTCAAGCACGCGATGCAGATTTGTGGCGCGAGATGCAGCACCGGCTCGACCAGCGCAGCAAAGACATCGCGCTTGCCGATGACAAACACAGCCACGCAGCCGCCGAATTCACTGCCAAGTCCATCGTGCTGCGCAGCGGCCGGCCCGTCCTCACCGTGTCGAACGATGCGGCGCAACTCGTGTTCAAGGATGCCGAGAGCACGGTATGGCGCGAACGCTTGCAGCAGGCGCGCAAGAGGCTCATTCCCCCCATTCGCGCAGTGGGCCGCATCGAGTTGAAGGGGCATCCACGCCTGGATTGGGTTGGCACGGGCTGGCTGATTGCGCCAGACATCGTGATCACGAACCGGCACGTGGCGCAGGAGTTTGGCCGCGCCGGCGGCGAGGCATGGGTCTTTCGCGCTGGCGCGGCTGGCGCGCCGATGCAGGCCGGCATCGACTTCCTCGAAGAGTTTCAGCGCGCCGGCGACCGCACCCACGCCATTCACAAGATTCTTCACATCGAAGATGAGGCAGGCCCAGACCTCGCCTTCCTGCAGATCAAGGGCAAAAACCTCGCCGCACCAATCCCATTTGCCACTGCCGCACCGCACAGCGACCAGCAGGTGGCCGTCATCGGCTACCCTGCGCGCGACAGCCGCATCCCCGACCTGCGCCTGATGGAGCAGGTCTTTGGCGATGTCTATGACAAGAAGCGGCTTGCGCCTGGGCAGGTGGAACGCGCTGATGCACGCGTGGTGTTGCACGATTGCTCGACGCTCGGCGGCTGCTCCGGATCACCGTTGATCGATCTGGCCAGCGGTGCAGCGGTGGGCATCCATTTTGCCGGCCGCTTCCTGGAGGCGAATTACGCAGTGCCGGCGAATGTGATTGAGGAGCGATTGCGCGCAGTGATCAGCGGCAAGCCTGCTCGCGCGCACGCGCAGTCAACATCGCCGGCGGCTGCGCAACCCGGCCGGCAAGACAGCACGACGATCACCGTTCCCATCCGCTTGAAACTCGCGCTTGCGCTGCCGGCGGTCACAGGCAGCGCGATCAACGTGATCGCGGTGAGCACTGAGACGGATGACGAGGATGAATTTGCAACCGAGGGCCGGCGCGAAGACTATCTCGACCGCCAGGGCTATCAGGCCGACTTTCTTGGCAAGGGCAACCTGGCGCCGCTGCCGGCTGTGAGACGCGGCAAGCGCAATGTACTGACGTTCGATTTTGCCGGCGACCCGCGCGCGTTCGAGTTGAAGTATGAGCATTTCTCGGTGGTGATGCATCGCGAGCGCCGGCTGTGTTTCTTCAGCGCCGTCAATATCGATGGCGCGACGTCGAAGCCGTCGAAGCGCGCCGGCTGGCTGCTTGATCCGCGCATCCCATCCAGCGCACAGATCAAGGGCGAGTGCTACGGCAACCCGCCCAAATTCAGCCGCGGCCACATGACCCGCCGCGAAGACCCGGTGTGGGGACCTGCCGCTGTGGCCGCGCGCGGAAACACCGACTCGATGCATGTGACCAACACGGTGCCACAGATGCAAGCGTTCAACGCGCCGGTATGGCTAGGGCTGGAAGATTACGCGCTGCAACACGCGCGACAAGATGACATGAAAATCTGCGTCTTCACCGGACCGGTGCTGAAGGATGACGATCCGGTGATGTTTGGTGTCCAGATCCCGCGCGTGTGCTGGAAGGTGATCGCCTTTGTGCATGAACAGACTGGCAAACTGTGCGCCACTGGCTATTCCATTTCACAAGAGCGATTTTTGAAGCCGGATGAATTTGTGTTCGGCGCGTTCGAGACATATCAGCGCCCGCTGCGCTGGATTGCGCAAGAGACGGGCTTGTCGTTTGGCGCGCTGGCGCGGGCGGATCGATTCAAGCCGCCAGAAGGAGTGAGCGCCGGCGCACTGCAGGATTTCCAGCAAATTCGCTTCTTCTGAGGGCGCTGGAGTTTCCTTCAGTTGGCCGCCAGCGAGGGCAGGCGCGGCACAAATTGATACGTTGGGTCCGCCTTCTGCCGGCGCAAGATGGCGATGATCTGCCTCCAAGTGGCAATCAAGCCGCGCGGGCTGGGCGGCAGGTCATGTTCAATCACCTGGTGCAGCCGGCCCAGCTTGTAGCACGGCACGCCGGCATACATGTGATGCTCGATGTGGAAGTTCATGTGCCAATACAGAAAGCGCACCACTGGATTCAAGAGGATCGTGCGCGTGCACAATCGAAAGTCCGGCGCATTGTCCTGCAGGCCGACATGCTGGGTGTTGTTGCACAGGAACAACAGCAGCCCGCCATAGAATGGCGCGAGCGTGATCAGCACGGGGATCATCCACCACCCAAGCGCAATCGACACCACGGCGATGCCCAAGTGTCCGAACAGGATAATGCGCGCCCACATGAACAGCCGCCGGCGCTTCTGTGGATCGCTTGCCGGGAACAGCGCGTTCTCCCATTCACCCGACAGCCGGCCACGGCTGAGCCGGATCAGACCCTTCAAACGGTCGACGAAACCCCACGGATTGACGAATGAATATTTGAGAAACTGCTTCAGCGTAATCTCGACCGGCAACACCACTTCAAGATCGTCCGGCGGGTGCAGGGTGTATTTGTGATGCTCCTGATGGCTGGCCCAGAACATGACCGGGTTGAAGCCGCCCAGGAAACTGAACACATACAGGAAGCATGTGTTCAGCCACTTCGTCTTGAACACGGTGCTATGGCACAACTCGTGGAAGCCATTCAGCAAAAAGGCATACACCGTGCCATGCAGGAAGAGCGATGCCAGCACAGCCAGAACGGGCCCACTCAATGCAGCATGCCAGGCTGCCGCGCCTGTGAGCGCGATAATGCCGAGGTGGCCAAGCGTCTGGGCAAAGCCGAGCGCATCACTGCGCCGGTTCAAATCTGCCAGCACCTCACGGTCGATGGGCGTGCGATACCAGTTGATCTTCTGGCCTATTTTTGGGCCGGCGCAAGACGAAGTTTCCATCATCCCTCCGTTCATAGTTTTTGACAGGATGTCCATCCTGTCAAAAGCATCAAACGCTTTTGCGCATGCGGTAACGACGGATCAGCGCGTTGGTCGAGCTATCGTGCTTCAGGTCCGCATCATCTGCCCCAGCCTTCAACTCCGGCACGATGCGCTGCGCCAGCACTTTGCCCAGCTCCACGCCCCACTGATCGAAAGAATCGATATCCCACAGCGCACCCTGCGTAAACACACAATGCTCATAGAGCGCAACCAGTTGACCCAGCACCGCCGGCGTCAGTTGATCTGCCAGAATCACATTCGATGGCCGGTTGCCAGGGAAGGTGCGATGCGGCACGAGCCAGTCCGGTGTGCCTTCGGCCCTCACCTCATCCGCCGTCTTGCCAAAGGCCAGCGCCTCAGCCTGTGCGAACACATTCGACATCAGGAAATCGTGATGCTCACCGAGTGGGTTCAAACTCTGACAAAAGGCGATGAAGTCGCATGGGATCAAGCGCGTGCCTTGATGAATCAACTGATAGAACGAATGCTGGCCGTTGGTGCCAGGTTCGCCCCAATAGATCGCACCAGTGTTGTAATCCACAGCTGCGCCGGCCAGCGTCACGCGTTTGCCATTGCTCTCCATGGTGAGTTGTTGCAGGTATGCCGGGAAGCGTTTGAGGTATTGGTCGTAGGGCAACACGGCCACCGTCTCTGCGCCGAGGAAGTTGGTGTTCCAGAGCGACAGCAACCCCAGCAGCACAGGCAGGTTTCGATCGAACGGCGCAGTGCGGAAATGCTCGTCCATCTCATGGAAGCCGGCGAGCATGGCGCGGAAACCAGCCGGCCCCACTGCCAGCATGGTCGAGAGGCCAATTGCCGAATCCATCGAGTAGCGCCCGCCAACCCAGTCCCAGAACCCAAACATGTTGGCTGTGTCGATGCCGAAATTCGCCACCTCCTTTGCATTGGTCGAGACGGCGACAAAATGTCGGGCGATGGCCGCTTCGTCTCCCAGCACGCGCAGCGCCCACGCCCGCGCGGTGCGCGCGTTGGTCATCGTCTCCAGCGTGGTGAAGGTCTTCGATGAGACGATGAACAGCGTCTCCTCGGCATCGAGGTCGCGCGTCGCCTCGACAAAGTCAGTGCCATCGACATTCGACACAAAGCGGAAGGTCATGTCGCGCTTGCTGTAATGACGCAGGGCTTCGTAGGCCATCACCGGCCCAAGATCAGACCCGCCGATGCCGATGTTGACGACATTGCGGATGGGCTTGCCGGTATGGCCGCGCCAGTCGCCGGCGCGCACCTGGTCGGCAAAGGCGCCCATGCGGTCCAGCACCGCATGCACCGCCGGCGCCACATTCTCACCATCCACGCGAATATCGGCATCGCGCGGCGTGCGCAACGCCACATGCAGCACGGCGCGATTCTCAGTCGTGTTGATGCGGTCACCACGAAACATCGCGTCGATCTTTTCACGCAGCCCACGCTGTTGCGCCAGTTGCAGGAGCAATCGCAAGGTCTCATCGGAGATGCGATTTTTACTGTAATCAAGGAAGAGGCTGACAGCCTCTGCAGTGAAGCGCTCGCCGCGCTGCGGGTCGCCGGCGAACAGTTGCCGCAGGTGCACACCCTTGATCTGTTCGCAATGCGCCTGGAGCGCGTGCCACGCCGGCTGCCGAGTGAGGGTTGGGTTGGAGTTGGTCATGTCAGTTCCGGGTTCTGGGAAATGATAATCCCCTGCACCTCATCCCGCTTTTCCTCCTCCTTTTCTCACTCACCACACTTTCGCACATTCACGTTCTGTATACTTACGCTGACACTCTGCATGAACGTCTTTGAAGCCGATTCCCGGCTGGCCTTCACCAGTGCGATCATCGCCGCCGGCGCATGCGTCTTTGCTGCCATCGCGCTGGTCGCCGCCGCAGTGCTGGTGCCGCTATCCTTCAGCACCTTCCTATTTGTCGTCGCTGCCATTGGGCTGGTGTTGCTCGCAGCGTGGTTGGTGCTTCAGGGCAACCAGTTGCGCGTGGTGAGCTACACGCTCGACCGCAACGCCTTCATCATCCGCTGGGGCGACACGCGCGAGATCGTGCCGATGGGCGACGTGCAGCGCGTGATCGCCGCAACCGACATTGAGAAGGGCTTGCGATTCCCACGCCTCCCACTGCCGGGCTGGTGGTTTGGCACAGCGCGGCATTTGGCGCTTGGCGAGATTCGCATGTACGCCACCGCGGCACTCGATCAGCAAGTCATCATTGTCACGCCAGAGCGCAGCTATGCGGTGTCGCCGTATGACGATGAGGCATTTCTGGATGCATTTCGCACGCGGCTGGAGATGCGCCCCACGCAGAACGTGCATCACGCAAGATTATTGCCGGCGTACACACAATGGCCGATCTGGCGCGACGTGCCGGCGCTGGTGTTGCTGATTCTGGCAATTGGGTTAAACTTCGTTACGTTCGGACTGAGCGCAGGTCGATTTCCCGGCGCGCCGGCGCAACTGGCATTGCATTTCGATAGCGCCGGCGTAGCAGATCGCCTGGGTGAGAAGGCGCAACTGTTTGGGCCGGCAGTCATCGCTTTGTTGACGTTGTTGGTGAATGTTGGCGCTGGCTTGGCACTGTATCGCAAGGGTGAGCGTTTGGCCGCGCAATTGTTGTGGGGTGGTAGTATTGCAGTCCAGTTGCTATTTTTTGTGGCAACTGTGACAATTGGTTTTACGTTGCCGTCATGATACTTGTCACAGGGGCAACGGGGTGTGTTGGACGCGCCGTTGTCGATCGCTTAGTTTCATCGGGTCACCAGGTGAAATGCCTCTTCCATTGGGGCGTTGAACATCGCGCCCCGCGTCGGGTCACCATCACGGGTGGCGATGTGCGCAACGAAGAATCCCTCCACGAGGCCATCACCGATGGCGGTGCATGCGATACGGTCATCCATTTGGCCTATCTGCGCCGCGAAGGCAACGGCGACACCTTCGAAGATATCAACCTCAAAGGCACCCACAACGTGGTGGGGGCGATGAAGCGCGCCGGCATCAAGCGCCTGATCATGGTTGGTTGTCTGGGTGCAGAATCACGCTCGCCCTACCCGCTGCAACGCTCGCTCGGCAAAGCCGAGGAGATCGTGCGGCAAAGCGGCTTGAATTTCACCGTGCTGAAGAGCGCAGTGATCTACGGCGAGAGCGATTGGCTGACGCAATGGATGGCCGGCGTCGCCACCGAGTTCCCCTTTGTCATGCCCCTCCCGCACGGCGGCCACACCAAACTGCAGCCGATCTGGGTCGGCGATGTGGCAGCGTGCGTCGAGCGTTGCTTGAACACGCGCTCCACCTTCCGTCAGGTCGTGCCAATTGGCGGCCCGCAGGCGCTGACACTCACCGACATCGCACAGATCACCTTGCGCGCCACGCAGCGCGAGCGCCGCATCGTGAAGGTGCCGAGCGCGCTGACGCGGCAAGTGGCAGCATTTATTGCGCGCTGTCGCGGCGCGTTGAATGAAATGGAGCTTGAAGCGCTGTCGTACAACCGCACGACGGAGATCGGCGGTGTGCACCGCGTGTTCGGCTTTGCGCCGGCGAAGATGCCGACCAAGCTCACCCATCTCGCCGGCGTGCGCGAGCCGGCGCCCCTGCCGGTGCGTTTCCGCTACGTGCATCCCTCATCACTGCGGCCGTCGCATCCGCTGGCGCTGTCGCGCGGATGACCAAAAATCGCCAAGGCGCCCTCTCAAGTCCTGCGCCTGGGAGCGATTTTGTAGATCGCATCGCTTCCGAAGTCAGCCACGTATAGAAGCCCGTCAGGCCCAGTTGTGATCGCGAGCGGGTTCTTCAGACCCTGGGCAAACAACTCCCACCTTGAGGCGTAGCTGCCATCAGGCAATTTGGACAATAATACGCGCGCAATTTGACCCGTGTTCCAGAATGCAACAAATGCGTTGTCTTTATATTCTGGCGAGAATTTGCTGTCGTTATAAAACACGATTCCAGCAGCAGAGGTATGCTGCGGGAAGATCAACGTCGGCGGAAGCCAATCCGCATCAGCTGCCGGCATGCCGAATTGTGGAAAGCCATACACGCCGCCCGGTCTGATTTGCTTCAACTCATCGCCCAGCACGGCGCCCTTCCAATTCGGCGCATTGTCCGTGGCAAACAGGTCGCCCTGGGCGTTGAACGCCATGCCAAAGGCATTGCGCACGCCTGTCGCATGCACTCGCAAGTCGCTGCCGTCTGGTTTCATCGACCAGATGCGGGCAGCAGCAGGGTTGGTCTCCGCAGACACGTTGGATGTCGATCCCACGCTGAAATACAGCCGGTCATCAGGGCCGAGCGTCAGGCCAAAATTTGCATGTAATGGGTAGACGTAAGCCGGCAACCCCGTAACGATGTCTGTGAAGCTGTCGGCGCGCCCGCGCCCCGATAGATCGCGCGCCAGGGTAATCTTGCCGGCCTGCTCGATATACAGGTCTTTGCCCCGCCACAGCAAGCCAGTGGGTTTATTGAGGCCATCTGCATAAACGGTGAGGGAGTCTGCTTGCCCCATGCGCTTCATATCATGCAGCACAACGATCTTGCCGGTGAATAGCGCCACATACAGATTGCCATCTGGTCCAAATGCCAATGCCGTCGGCGCATCCAATTCATTGTGATAGTAGGTGTCGATGTAAAAGTGCTTGTTGAGCACGATAGTCGGCATACTGACTGCCCGCTCGACCCGGGTCTGCGCCAGGCTGATGTTGATCAAGCCCAGAATGCCCACAACAAAGGCCACGCACAGAAGCGCCGGCATAGCGAACGTCCATGCGCGATGATTCAGACGACTTAAAAGCATTGCGCCGGCGATCAACGACAGCGTGATTGCGAGGCCGGCAACGAGCGACAAGATGATGCTGCCGCTCAGTTCCGCCAGTGTGGTGAGGTTTACATCAATCAGGGATGCGCCGCCGGGGATTTTGATCAGATGCCCAAAGGCGGTGATAGCGCCGGTGCTGAACGCACCGATCAAAAGAAAGCTCACCCCTACCCACCGCAACGCGCCGCGCCGCATCACGATCAGGCCAAATCCCGCTGCAATTGCGGCAAACGCCATGGCATAGCACGTCAAGGCAAGCAGTTCAATGCTGCGTAGTGTGACCATATCGATCCTGCTGATGGCGATGCGCGCTCAAGAGCGCTCCGCATAACAAACGACAATGTCGTGTCATGGCTCACATCGAGTGAAAAAATGCCTGTGACACGAAGATATAGTCGATGGTCGCATTCTCCTCTGCAAAGAGATGTGGGTGGAACACCCTCAAGTCATGGGCAAATCGTTTTTGAGGGCGTTGCAGAGCGTCGCGTGATGCGCTTTCACACGCTTATCGCGGGGCGTCGTCTAAATATTGGCACACCTCGTGCGCGATTTTGCAACAAGGTTACGCCTTCGGAGTCATCGCCGGCGTGTCCATTCCTCGTTTGCATATTTCTCGCGCAGCAGGTCAGCGGTGCAGCTCAGTTCGTCGTCGCTCATGCGGCCTTCGGTGAAGTGAATATCCAGCACATCGGCAAAGGCTGCTTGCCACGCCAAAGCCGCCTCATCCCAGGTCACCTCACGCCCCAGCACGTCGCGCAAGGTCGCGGCGTGTTCGCGCACCTTCTCCGCAGGGGGTGCATCGACGAGCAGTGCGCACACGCGGGCAATATCGCCATACAGCGGCAGGCTGCCGTGCTGCAACACGCCATCCACACGCCGCCACTGCGCGCTGCCCACCAGCTTTTTGTCACCACCGACCACCTCGTAATCGCTCGGCGCTTCAAAGCACACTGGCCCCTTCGCTTTGTCTTCCTTCGCCACGCGGTCGGCATTGGCATCGCGCACACCCAATCGCTTCAAGGTTTCGACGATGGCGTTTGCAATGCGGCGATACGACGTCATCACGTCGCCTTCGGCCAATGGGTGCGCAATCGGCAGCGCGATGCTATAGGTCAGCTCGTCGGTGTGCAGGATGGCCAGACCACCGGTGGCGCGACGCACGAGGTCGACGCCGGCGGTTTTGCACGCGGCCTCATTCACCGAGCTGATGCGCTGCGACTGGCCGAGGCTGATCGCTGGTGGCGCCCAGTCGTACAGCCGTAGCGTCGGCCATTGCGCGCCGGCGCTCACCGCGCGCGAGATAGCCTCATCCCGCGCCATATTGACAGCGCCGACATGCTCACGGTCAACGATCAAACGAAAATCGAAACGCATTTCAAGAAGAGCGCCAAGAGCCAAGCGTCAAGACCTGGGACTGCATGGGATTTCTGTCCTGGTTCTTGGCTCTCGCCTTTTAACCTTTCTGCTTTGCCAGTTCCACCAGCGTCCGCACGCCATAGCCCATGCCGCCCTTCACGTTGTAGCCGCGCGCGCTGTCGCTGAACATCATGCCGGCCATGTCGATGTGCGCCCAGGGATAGGCATCCTCGTCGCCCTCTTCCACAAAACGTTTGAGAAAATAGGCTGATGTGCCGACGCCGCCCATGCGCCCGCCGCTGTTTTTGATCTCGGCATAGTCGCTGCGAATCTTGTCGCCATATTCGGCATACAGCGGCAACTGCCACAGTCGTTCGCCCTGCGCATCGGCAGCGCGCAACACAGCCTTCACCCAGTCGTCATCGTTGCTGAATACGCCGGCGGCCATGCCCTCGCCCAGCGCAATCACGCATGCGCCGGTCAGCGTAGCCAGATCGACCACGCCGCGTGGCTTGTATTGCTTGGCATAGTGCAGCGCATCGGCCAGAATCATGCGGCCCTCGGCATCTGTACTGAGGATTTCGACAGTGAGGCCGCTCATCATCGTGATCACATCTCCCGGGCGATAAGCGCGATCGCTCGGCATGTTCTCGACCAGCGGCGTGATGCCGATTACGCGCCCCGGCAATTTCAACTCGGCGATGGCCTGCATCGCGCCGAAGACCGCCGCCGCGCCGGACATGTCGGCCTTCATGTTCTGCATGCCCTCGCCGGCCTTGATCGAGATGCCGCCGGTGTCAAAGGTGACGCCCTTGCCGATGAAGACGAGCGGCGCTGCGGCGTCGCCGGGATTGTGCTCCCAGATCACTACGCGCGCCGGCTGCGCGCTGCCCTGCGCCACCGCCTGAATGCCACCCATGTGCTGCTCGGCAATTTCCTTCTCGGTCAGCACTGTGCATTTCAGGCCGACGCGCTGCGCCATCTCCTGCGCTAACTGCGCAAACGACGCGGGGTGCAACACATTCGGCGAGCGGTTGATGAGCGCGCGCGCAGCATTCACGCCGTTGGCGACGATCTCGCCGGCTTGTGCGCCGGCCTGCACCGCGTCCAGTTTCGCGCTGTCATACTCCACGACGATGATCTCGTCGAGCGCTTTGTCGTTGCCGTTTTTACCAATCCTGCTTTTGTGCTCAGCAAATTGAAAAGTGCCAAGCAACGCGCCTTCAACCGTGGCCTGCGCGGCATCGCGCACATCCATGCCGCCGATGCCGCTGCCATGCACGATGGTGGCGACGCGCTTGCAACCCAGATCGCGCGCCTTGCGCACGGCAGCGCCGCTGGCTTGCCGCAGGCGATCAAGCGTGAAGTCTTTGTGCTTGCCGAGGCCGGCGACGATCACGCGCGGCGCAGGGATCA
>JBDHWI010000108.1:0-13853 GCA_039810125.1 Thermoflexales bacterium
GCTGGCCTCGCCGGCTTCGATCTTGAAGCGGTCGCCCACCAGTTCATCCCACTTGTCGGGGTTCTTCAACAGTTCAGGGATGACGCCGGCGGCCCACTTGTGGGTATCCAGCACCTTGCCGTGCATGGCTTTGGCATTCTCGCCGTTCAGCTTGCGATAGTCATCAAGGGCAGCGCGCATCATCTGCGCTTTGCCGGCCCTGCCGCCCTTGCCCTGCATGATCTGGTCAATGCGGGCGCGCATCTCCATCTCAAGCCGGCCCTGCGTCGAACGGTAGTTGTTGCGCTCGCCATACTCCCGATTCATGGTGTATTGCATCAAGCGCATCAGTTTTGCGATGTCGGTCTGGTCGTCGATGTTCTGAATGGCCGACCACAACGCCGTGCGCGCGTCCTTAATCTGCGTCTCGCCGGGCATCAGGTCGTTGTTCACCAGATCGGCGAAGTCTTTCATCTCAGTGGGCGAGATCATGCCCACGCGCGCCATATCTTCGGCAGACTTCACCAGCCCATTGGTGAAATCCTTCATGTCCTGCTCGACCATGCCGGCGGTGTCGTTACGCGGGTGAACCACCGCGCCCATGTTTGCGATGGCCTTGTTGCGCTGCTCGACAATGGCGTCCTCGTAACGCTGGAATGCCGCGTTGATCTCATCCTCACTCGCGCCACGTTCGGCCAGGTTCCGCACCTCGCCCATCATTTCGACCAGCATCTGCTGGGGCACCACGTCAGGGGACAAGCCGGCCTTGTCGAGATACTGCGTCGGCAGGAAGGTGTCGCCGGCGTGGGCCGGCTGGATGATGCGCTGCCACGCCTCGCGCAATTCTTTCTCGTTGCCGGCAGTTCGCGCTGCGTGCTCAAGCGAATCGAGCAGCGGGGAGATGGGCGACATCGCCGCGCGGGTGGCCTCATCGAATGCCGGCTTCCACTGCTTCGGCCACAGTTTGGTGAAGGCAGCGTAATACGCGCGCACGCGGCGCGTGTTTTCGGCTTGTGTCGCCTTGTCGCCCATCAAATCCTGCCACTTGGCGATGGGCTTCAATGCCGTGCGCACCGTCTCAGGGATGCGCTCAGAGTTGAAGATCGAGGGCTGGCCGCCCGATGGCTCGCCTTCCAGCCCGAACTTGCCGCCCACCACGTCCGCCGGCCGGATGCCCAGCTTGTCGAGGTGGCCGATGATGTCGTTGTAACCCTCGCGCGCAAGCAAACCATCTTGCGCAGCGATGACGGTATCCGACATGGCATTGCGGAAGATGTAGCCGGGTGTGCGCAGGAAGAACTCGGCCATGATCGCTTTCTGCGCATGGGCCAGCTTCTCCAATCCGCTGCGCTCTGCGAAGGGCTTCACGCCGTTGACATCCCGCGCGATCCGTGCGGTCAGCGGGGATACCTCGGCCATGAACTGGCCGAAGTCCACCGGCGCGCCCAGATCCTGCATGCTCTTGAGATTCAGAATCTCATCGCCCAATTTAGCAATGACAGGCCGCGCAATCTCTGCGCGCACGCTGATGGGCATGTTCCCCATCGCCGGCACCAGTTCGTCCGGTGTGGCGTAGAACTTGCCGATGTTCTCTTGCAGTTCACCCACGCTACGAGAGCGCAGCGCCAGTTCAGCCAGCACGTTGAGCGCGTGACCGTCTTGTATGTGAGCCTTCGTCTGCTCGGTGTAGCCGCGGCCCTTCGTGTATGCCAGATACCACCTTGCCGCCTGCTTCATCACAGGGTTGGCGGTTGGATCCTCCATTGTCTTGGCCATCTTGCCGGCGCGTTCCTGTGTGCCGGTGGGCACGCCAGTGGTGGCTTCGGCTACGCGCTGCTGCATCGTCAGGCCGGCGGCATCCTTCGCAGCCGGCTCATACACCTGATCCAGCCAGTCGGCGCTGCGTTTGGCGTTGACCTTTGGCGTCAGATGGGTGATGCCGAACAGCCGGTGCAGCGGCACCTTTGCCATCGGGTCAAGGGGCGAGAAGGACATGAGCGTTTGCCCGACCATCTCACCGATGGGGTTTACCTCGCCGGGGATCATGCCGGTGGACTTCACGATCTGATCGGCTTCCATCGCCGCCTGCTGCGCCACCTGGCCGGCCTGCCGTTCACTCGCGCCGGTCGACAGCGCCGTGGTGTAGGCGATTCTGCCGGCGCTGTTCACGTAGTCATCGTAGGCCGTCTTGAATGCTTCCTTCTCGTCGTCGAACGCATCCTTGCCCGGCATCGGCATGCCGTTGATCACCGTATTCCAGTGTTCGCCGGTCGTGATGCGCTTCACTGCGCGCATCCGTGCTTCCTCGCCAGAGAATGAAATGTTGGCGCTCATCTGCAGCGCGTGCTTGGCTGGGTCGGCAGCGCCGAGCAAGGCGTTCAAGCCTTTGCCTACTGCGCCGGTCATCGTCTCTTTGCCGGTCGCAAGGTCGCCGGCGGTCTGGAAGATGTTGCGATCCTCGCCGGTTCGCTGTGCGCGATACTTTGCGCCGTAGTCCTCTGGAAGCCGGCTCACCCAATCCTGAGCGCGTTGTTCCAGCGTCGGGCCGTCTGCCCACTGGAATGTGCGCTTTAACTGGTTGGTGTATGCCTGCTCTGGCGGCAGCTTGCCCCAATCGTCATAGTTCTGGGCGAAATCGCTCACTGCTTTGGTGAAGTTGAATGCAGGGTTCATGATCCGAATGCCGGCGCCGACTGCGCCCTTCGGCATCACGTTGTCCACTGCGCCCAGCACACCCTCGTATGCCTGCATTGGCAGATTGAGCACATTGAACAGTTGGCGCGGCATGATCGGGGTCATTCGCGCGCCCATCGCACCCATGGCCAGCCCTGCCGCCGTGTCGAGCGCCGGCCTTGCCTTGAACGCTTCCCACGCTGCCGGCAACTGTGCAGCCGCAGTTTGCTCACCCGCACCCTTCACCAGCGCAGCGGCCTGATCCCATCCGTTCGTGGCCTCAGCCGCCGGCCTGAAAGACTTGGCAAGCGCGCGCTGTTCGTTGCCCAGCCATGTGCCTTGTGGTGCCATCCACGCCGGCGCCTGCCCACTCTGCGCGCTCTTGCCCATGTCGAGCAGACCGCCGATGATTGCGCCGGGCAGTGTCGAACGCATCGCCGGCAAATCCCACATGGTGGGCCGGCGCTGCTGGGCTTGCTGCTGTTGTTGGCGCTGGGCCTCGATCATCTGGGCCTGCCGCGCCAGTTGCTGCCTCACCGCCATGTCATCCATGCCAGGCACAGGCGGCGCTTCCCCACCTTGCGCCCCATACTGGCCGAGCGCCACGGCTGCCGCTTGCCGCCGGCGCAACCTGTCCTCGTTCAGCTTCTTGATCATCTCTTGCCGCTGTGTGGTGTAGGGCTTCATTGTCGCCGGCGATTCCCACCAATTGCCGCCCTGCTCGATTTCGGGCAGGGGCACAGGCGGGGTGATGGTTGGCGGCAATGATACGTTCAGCAAATCGGATTGCGGCTGCAGGGGATAGTTTGGCGGTAGCGTCCAGCGGTTTGGGTTGCCCATGTTTTTGGAAAACAAAAAGCGGCGCGATCCATTCAGATCACGCCGCACCTGCTCGGTTCAAGCGGTTTGATTTTATGCCGGCGATGGGTGAGCGTCAATCACGAGAGAGGGAGGGCCGGGGGTAGCCTGAGCAATTGCATTAGGAACCCATGAAGGCACAACGCCGCGCGAACCATCCCCCACTCTTACCAAAGCGCCATCTTTTACAAGATGATCAATGTAGGATTTGGTCAAACTTGTCGAACTAATCGCAGCCGATTTTTGTATTTCCCGCACCGTTGGCGCGCGATAGTTGCGCGCAAAGTAGGACTCAACAAATGCCTGAATTGTTTTTAGGTAGTAGGGGTTTGGTTTGACCATTGGCAACATTGTGCATACAGACAAACGTTCTGTCAATCATTGCCAGCTCTTTCCGTAGAACATCCCACGCACGCCGGCCGGCACATGCGCGTTCAGCTTGTGATGAATGCTCATCTGGCTGATGATCGTCATCCACTTGCGCGCTTCCAGTTCGCGCGAGTCCACCTCAACCAACACCCGAAGCATTCTTACATTTGTGTTTCCTGTTGGCTCATCGTGTGATACAGGAAACACATTGTCGCTTTGTTGCGATTGCGTTACAATGTTATGCAGCGCAACGGCCAGCAGGATGAGAACACGAGACAATAGTTTGACCGATGCCACGGCAAGAATGCCGGCGGTTCGCCCGAAATAGCGAGTCGGTGCGCGGTTCGGGCGGGCTGAGTGATAACGCTGCATCATTGATACCTTGCTTTGCGGGCCGATGAATGCCGGATGGCCGCCGGTCTTGGGTGGCAAGCACGCGATGTTCCAGCATCGCGTGTTTGCGTTTTCAGCCTACCGCTTCGGTCTTTAGCACAGGCGGGACGTATTCCGGCCAATGCCATGTTCCTGGGGTTTGTGCGGTTTGATCGGAGTAAACGCCGACATTAAAAAACATGCCGGCAGGGTTCAGCACACATAGACTCAAAACGCTATACGGCTCACCCGGATTGTGAACATCTGTGATGATTGCAGCCCGGTGTGCGCCGGCGGGGAACTCACCGCCCGGCGTGCCATATGCAACGTAATGCACAACGCGCCCAACGCTGGGCACCTGTTCAACTTTTGCGGGGACATCTTTGTTTTCTGCCATACTGTTATTACACTCCTTGCGTTTTCAGCCTACCGCCCCTTCCAGTGTCATCTCGAAGCGGGGCAGATGCCAATGCCAGGTCTTTTTTACGCCGGCTTCGTCGAACTGCACCGTGCCCACATACTCAGCAGGATTTTTTTGCGGGAAGAACGCGACCAGGCCAACCCAGCCGGCTTCCCACACCTGAACGATCTTCGCCGGCCTGTCCTTGCCGTGCTCGTCCACATAGATCACATCGTCGCCAATCGCCGGCAGCCGCTTGGCAGCCGCCACAGAACCATAGGGAGGGCGAGACGATGCCAGCGCCTTCTCGTTGCCGTTCGCATCCATATAGATCACATCATTGCCTTCTGACACGTTACTTTCTCCGTGCAAGCCCCACAGCCAGCAGCGCGCCGGCGGCAAGGAATGCAAACAAGGCGATGAAGAATTCACCCGCGTTCATTTCGGGCATACTCCATCGCCATACACAGCCAGTTCGAGGTTGTATAGCCGTTTGAGGTTGTCACTCTGCGCCTGGTAGCCGGCGAGGTAATCACTCGCCCGCATCCCCTGCATGGCCTTCATCGCCGTTTCGAGCGCGTCCAGCCGCTGAGTGATCGATGCAATCTGTGTATCGCGCAGGTTGATGTCATGCACGCGAAGCAGCATCAACGAACCGGCTTGCGCCTTTGCGTCTCTGGCCTCGCCGCGAATGTTCGCCACATCGCGCCGCATGTTGTCGATCTGCGCGACGTATTCGATGACGGTGTAGCGTGGCGTCATGTCCACGACTGCCGGCGTGGGTTCCGGCGCCGGCAGTGGATACTGCGCTTTGATCGCAGCGATGCCGAACACCAGCGCCACCAACAAAAAGAATACACAGATGCAAACAACGATGTGGCTAAATTTCTTCATGCGTTTACCTCGCGGCACACACGCCGGCCATCCTTCCGAATGCGCCGTGCATAGCTACGCTTTGCAGCACGAGCAACGCCGGCGCGTTTGAATACACAAAGCAATTGCCGCGATTTGCGGCTGAGTGCATCTTGTTCATCACCGCTTTTTGCCGGTAGGTAGTGGGCTTTCATCTTCGGGAAAAGCAAAAGGCGCGACCTGTTACAGTCGCGCCGCGCCAAATTGGTTTAAGCGTTTGCGATTCTACGCCGGCTGTCTGTCTCGCGTCAACTGCCCAGCTTCACGCCAATGTCCGCCATGATGCGGGACATATTCTGCATGTTCATCACTGCCCCACCCATTGCATCCATGCTGCCGGCCTGAACGCCGGCGCGCACGTTGCCGGTGAACATCCCCATTTCATCCGCCAGTTCCAGCACGCTGACATGCACGCCTTGCATGTTTGCCGGCGGTCTGATCGCACGCATCTCTGCCGCCGATTCGTCGATCGTAGCCAGCGCATCATCGACCTGCCGGCGCCACGAAGGCGAATCAAACGCCGGCGCGCGCATCAATCCCTGCAAACGTTGCATGCCGGCCTGGCTCTTTGCCAGCACCGCCTGCATGCTCAGGTCATACATCGCGCCTGGCATGTCTGGGGTGGGTTGCGAGAGAATCGGCGCCGGCTCGGTGTAGGCCACCATGCGCCGCATCTGCCATTCACGCAATGACAGGCCGGTGATGATGCCGGCAGCAAACCCGCCGGTGCATACAACAGGCAACAAAATAGCGATGAGGATTAGAAACTTTTTCATGGATCACCTCACCGCTATTGTGCGACTGTCGGGTTGCCGGCGTCTACCATCGAAAGGCCGGCAACCATTACACGCCGGCGGCAAGACGCAGTTTCTTGGCAACTTTGACGCCGCCGAAGAAGCGGCGGCGGCTTACGATGCAGCATCACGCGAGTTGCACGGCGAGTTCGGGCGCGACAATGGCAGCGTTGTTACTCGCACGCTCGATTCAATCCGGCAGGCTATGGGGATTCGCCGAAAGTATCGAGGCAGCAAAAGCCAATACAAGGGTGTGCATTACGCTGCGGATCGTGACCGATGGCGCGCAGTGATTCGAGCCAATGGCAAAAACATCCACCTTGGGCACTTCCACACCGAGATAGAAGCAGCGCAAGCTTACAACGAAGCGGCGCGCCAATATCTTGGTATTGACGCGCCGAATAAGATTTAGAGCACGGCCTACATCGCACTTACATTTCCAGCGAACCGCCGGCCAAAGCTGGCCATCGCCGCCAGTTCACGCTGTAGCGCATCCTGCTCGCCGGCGCGTTGCTTCTGCCATTCCCACTGCGCACCTTGCATTTGTTGATTCCATGCCGTATCTGCACGGTTGGCGTCGTATTGCTTCTGCCAGTTGTTTTGTCCAGTGTCGAACTGGCGTTGCTGCTCACCGAATTGGCGATTCCACTGATCCACGCCGGTGTTGAACTGGTCACGCTGGAAGTTTTGATTCCATGCCGTGTCATCGCGGCCGGCCTGATACTGCCGGTTCCACTGGTCGGCGGCCACGTTTGCCTGCTGCTGCTGAAAGTTTTGACCCCAGAGCGCATCTTGCCGGCTCGCATCAAACTGGCGATTGAACTGATCCACGCCGGTGTTGAACTGGTCGCGTTGCATTTGCTGATTCCATGCAGTGTCGGCGCGATTGCCGGCCCATTGCTGCGCCCACTGGTCAGCCGCTACGCCGGCCTGTTGCTGCCTGTAGGCGTTGTCGATGGCGCGCTGTTGCTCACTCGCCTGCCATTGCGGGCCTTGCGCGAATTGCTGGGCCTGCGCCTGCAGATCAATCTGAGCCTGCCGCCATGCCTGATCAGCGGTCGCGCCCTGGCTTTGCAGTTCAAGCTGCCGCTGTGCCAGCGCGTTCTGGAAGGCGCGCTGTTGCTCGCCGGCGTTGAACTGTGCGCTCCATTGCTGGCCGGCCTGCCCGAACTGAGCCTGCGCCATCTGGTTCTCGAACGCACGCTGCGCCTGATCAGCGGTAAAGCCTCGGCTCTGCAAGTCCTGCATGAACCGCTGCTGACCGGCTTGCAGGCTGTAGTTCGATTGCGCCATGGCGTTCTCGAATGCGCGCTGCTGTTCGCCGGCGCCGAACTGTTGCTGCCACTGGCCGCTTTGCGTGTTCAGTTGGCGCTCTTGGAAGCTCTGCTGCCACAGCCGCGCAGCCTGATCGGCGGTAAAGCCTCGGCTTTGCAGGTCTTGTGTGAATAGCTGGTTGGCGCGCTGCAGGTCGTAGTTGGATTGAGCCAGCGCATTCTCAAACGCGCGCTGCGCTTCATTCGCGCCGAACTGTTGCTGCCACTGGCCGGCGCCCACATTGAACTGACGCTGCCCCTCGGCAAAGGTGCGCTCCCACTGGCCGGTCTGCGTGTTGAATTGCAAATCGCGAAACTGGTTGTCTCGCGACCGCTGATCCTCGCTCGATGCAAAGGTTCTATCCCACTGGTTGCCGGCTTGCTGCATCTGTGCCCATGGATATTCAGAGGCCAGTTGCTGCTGGCGCGCGGCCCAATCCTCGCGCGGCACGTTGTCGAACATGCCACGGTTGGGGTCGTAGCCGGCGTATCCGCGGTTGCTCCAGTCGGTGGGCTGGATGCCACCGAGAAAGCCGGACAGATAACGAGCCTGCACATTCCACGGCGCCGGCAGCCAGGACGATACAGAGCCGGCGGTTCGTCCGACCGTGGCCCAGAAATCGCGCTGATCCGGCGTCAGCATGCGGTTGATGACCGATTGAGGAACCGGCGAAGTGGGTTGCGGAGGCGGCCATTGCTGTGTCATTTCTCACCGTCCTGGATGATTCCACGCCGGCGCAGTTCCTGCTCCATCGCGGTTTCATATCGGTGCATCTCGCCCATTAGGTTGCTGCCGGGCGGTGCGTTCTGTTCAACATATTGCTTCAAAGCATCTGGCTTGCCGCGATGCTCCCAGTAGTAGCGCGCCACCTGCCTGTCCGCCGGCTCTTTCGTCTTGGTCTGCTGATCCTTCACCAGATCGCCGACGACATCGCGCACGCCAATGAGCGCGCCGTGTATCAAGTCTCCAAACATTTCACATCATCCCAGGCGGTGGGGGCGGCCCACCACCGAACGGCGGCACATCACCGCCCATCATGTTCATCGCGCCCGGCAGATTGCCGGCGGCCGCCAGCATGTCCGGCGTCGGCGGCAGGATATTGGGCGGCAGTCCACCCGTTGGCGGCATCGCCGGCGGCCCTTGTGGTGGCATTCCCTGCGGCGGCATACCTTGCCCAGGCGGTAGCTGTGCCGGCGGCGGCGGCGGATTCAGCGTCTGAATGGCCTTGTCGATGGCTTCGGGTGAAAGAATGCCGGCTTCTGCCAGCGCCTCAAGGGCTTCCTTGCCGCTTGCCTCGGCCAACACTTTCGCCACGCTGCCCTCGCGCAGAATCTTGTCGCGCAGCCAGCGTTTCATTTCGTCCATTGGCGTGTCGCCGGCCAGCCCGATGAGTTTCTGCACCTGATCGAGCGCCGTCTCGACACTGATAATGTCAGACTGCACGAGGTTGACCAGCAGGCCGACCATCGCCATTTCATCTTTCGGCAGCGAGGCGGAGAGTTTGGCCTGCACGCGCACACCCTCGTAGATGTCCTCGCTCTTTACTGTCTGCTCGACGAACCGGCCATTGGCGTTCTGGCCGTAAGCTGTCCAGCCATCGCCCACTGCATACTCTTTCGTCAGTTCGAGGATCATTCCAAAGAACGATTCCAGCATGCTCTCGCGGTCTTGCTGTTTGAACGCCAGCAGCATCTGGAACGCATTCGTCAGGCCGCTGATGGCCTGGCCGCTGAGTTGGTAAACCTGCCCACTCATCACTTCCGGCACGGTGACGTTGTTCACGATGCCGGTGAGTTGTTCTTTTACACGCACCACTGCCGGGTTCGTTGTGTCGACCTCACCACGCCATACCTTGCTGCCCGGCTTCACGCGGTTGATGGCGTTCGGGTCGGTGTCGATGTCCACCGTGTCGTCATCGGTGAACCATGGCGCATTTGGAGATGCGACTGCGCTGTTCAGGTCGATGCTGGCCAGAATGCTCATCGCTGCCAGCACGCCCATGGCGTTCTTGCCGCCGTCGCCGTTCGTCAACGGATACAGGATGCTCAAATCCTCGTTCTCGCCGGCCAGCGGTGTGCTGATGCCCGACCATTTGAAATAGGGAATGACGCTGTAGCCGGGCACAACTTTGGGCTGTTTCACCCATCGGCCTGGCGCAACGGCGCTCAGGTCGTTGCTGGCCGGCGCCGTGCCGGTCACCACTGCCGCCGGCTTTTCTTCAATCACCACCGCGTGAACAATCCGGCGCACTCGCCGGCGCTGCGGTTCTTCTTCTTCGGGTGGTTCGTCCTCACCGCCGGCGTCGTATTCCTCTGGGATGCCAGATGCAGCCGTTTGCTGGTGCAGCATCAGCTCGCCGGCCAATTCTGCGATGGTCTTGGGCTTGGGCTTGGGTTTCTCAACTTCTTCCCAATCGTAAACCTCTTGCCAATACTCGATGTAGTTGACCTTCTCATCCAGCCAACTGGCTTGTCGGTCGAAAGCGAGGTCTGCCGGCGGTTTGTAATCCGTCAATCCCCATTCGTCGATGATCTCGCGCCGGCTGCGCTCCCATGTCTGCACCAGTTCGGTGTAGCGGGTCTTTGAAACGTTGCGGGTGCCGTAGACGGTGCGAGGATCCGGCGCGTTCACCGCCAGCGGGAACTCATCGTAGGCTACGCCGGGCATCCAGCACGCCTTGAGAATGCCCTGCCCTAGACACATGGCGTTCCATTCGCCATCGGCCAGCAAGCGATAGAAGTTCGTCCGCGCCATCACGCCATACAGATACGATTCCAGCTTCTGGGCCTTCGTCTGCTTGGCCATCTCGCTGCTGTCATAGGGCACAGAGACCTGCGGCCGGCGGGTGATCAGCAGCGCGCGCATCTTCTCGACGGAATCAAAGCCCACCGGCATGGTGACGCGCATCTCGTTCTGCATCGGTGGCGTGTCCCACACGTCCATGCGATACATGCGCTCATAGCGCGACATGCGTTCGTTGCGGTTGCCTACGGCTCGCTTTAGCACTTCGGTGCGCTTGAGGATGTAATCGATGGTGTAACCGTCAAGGTTCATGGAAAACAAAAAGCGGCCGGCCCACTACAGGCCGGCCGCACCATTTCGGTTTAAGTCTCGCCGGTCATTTTATGCCGGCGTTCGGGTGGCGTCAATTGGCTGACGGCGTGAAACCCAATACGCAGCCGCGCTGCGTCTCATGTAAACGCGCGCCGATTGTGCCATGCGCAACGCCCCCATTTCTTGAAAACCCAGCCAATCGCGATACGCCGCCTTCCATGGTTCTTTAAGGTCTGCGCGGATTTCAAGCAGTGTTTTTGCCATGATTACCTCACTGCGCCGGCGATGCCGGCCCACACACTCGTTTAAGTTCGCGCTCCTTGCGTTTCACGCGCGCCTTATACGAGTCATTCACGCATTCACGCACCAGATGCCACACATGCGCCCTCGTGCGCGGGAATTTGCACTTCACGCCGGCCCACACATCGCCGGGCGCATCAATCTCGCCGGCTCGATACCACCCTGGCGTGGTGAACTCGTAGCGGTAATTCCCAAGTTCGCCCGTTTTATCCGTTGCGATGTTGGTAATTTCACCGCTCCCGATGACTTGCGCTTGCGTTTCATCACCGCCGGGTAGTAGTTCAATCGTGATGCGGATCATTTATTTCACTGCGCCGGCGATCACCGCCAGCACCAACACCAGCCCGGTGCAGCCAAACGTCACACCGAGGCCAACCAATATCCAGATGATGCGCTGCCGGCGTTCCATCTCACGCCGGCGCTGGCGTGCTGCATCGCGCTGAATCCTGCGGACACTAGACATTCTGATCACCTCGTTGAATCTCTATCCAATCATCCGATCTTGGGCGCGGCACACTGGAGAGCGCCCCAGCGCACCGTGCCCTCGATCTCGCCGCCCTGAGCCACGTCATCCCCTGCCGGCCTCGCGAGACCGTCAGGCTTCACCGCACGGTAATCTGTTGTCACAGCCGCCGGCTCTACCGGGTGCATTTCGGCGGGGAGAGCCGCCGTCATTGCCTTACTTCAATTTCACCAGCTTGCCTTCTATCCCACTCGCAGCCAGCGCATCGACATTGCGCGCGCCGTATGCGATCAAGCAGGTGGGTGCGCCGGCGTTGAACTCCGCCGGCGCACCGCTGACACGATGAAACACGATGCGCCCACGCATGAACAGCAGCGCATCCGCTGCGTCCCACACCGATTCAAAAAACATTTGTGTCTCGGTGCGAGCGAACAGCAACGCGATTCCATCCCCATGCGCAACCAGCCGGCGCATCCATCGAATGGCCTGATTACCATAGGGAGGATTCAGCCACACACGACCATGCCACGGCTGAATCAGCCCGTTGTCGTAGATGGTGAAATGCTGCGCGGCAGTCGGCCACGGTCGAACCACCGGCGCGCATGGATCCAAATCAAACTCGCCCAGCGCGCGAATGATCGCCGGCGGTGTCAGCCATTCCTCTGTGCCATTATCGACACGTTCGTGGCTTGTCACCGCCTTGCCTTTCTTGGTCGCCATCTCTGGCGCGATGGGAATCTGCATGGCTACATTGCGCCGGCGATGTAATCATCAAAGCCGGCCAGGTCGTTATCACTTCCTGCATCTGCCATTACCGAGCTACACAGATCGTAGAAATCCGCCGGCGTCTCGCCGAGGTCACGCAACTGGCCGGCGCGTCCGAGACGATATGCCGCTTCCAGCGTGTTCATGATGGCTTTCATGCGCAACTGATCGAGGTCTGCGCCGGCATCCCCAGCCAGTGACGAGAGATACAACGCCAGCATGCCGATCTTGCCGGCGTCGTCAGCGTTCACCCGCCCAATGGCGTATTCCTGCGTCATCTGCTCGGCTTCGATGACGCCCTGTTGATAGTCGTTTGCCATGCGGCGACATTGTGCATATCTGCAACGCCGGCGTCAACCGTCCGGCGGCATCCCCAGCAGCCGGCGCAACTCAGCACGGTCGCGCTGAACACTTCGCGTCCATTTCACCTTGACCTGATCGGCGCTATACGTCGCGTCAAGCTGCAGCGGGCCAAATCCAATCAACGGCTGACCATTCACCAAATACACCTCAACATCGCCGACCACACGCAAGGACAGCCGCGACATCAAATCATTGATCGCATCGTCTGGGCTTGCTATGCCAAAATCGGCCAACGCTTGCTTTGTAATCCGCAAAAACACATCGCCCATTTCGGCGCTTGCGCGTTCTTCTACCTGATCTGTCAAGTTGTTCATGTGCAGCATTTTGCACACCGGCAACACACCGTCAACCCATCGGGATGGCAATGGGCCGGCCCTTCGTCGGCTTCCTCGGCGCGGTGTAATCCATCATGCTCATGATCACCGCGTCGGCCTTGTCCGGCGACCGGCCCAGCTTCTCGCGCAGCTTGTCCTTGTCCTCGATCACAATCTTGTCCGATTTCGTGCGGTCGTAGGTGGGCGCGCATAGTTCATCTTCAAGTTCCTGATCCGGCGGCAGGCACAGGAACGCGCCGGCGGTCGGGTCGAGCATCTCGCGCATCCGCCACCACGCATAAGCGCGCAGGTTGAGAAACGCCAGTTCTTTGGTGCTATCGGTCTTGTCCGTGCCCTCGCCGGCCCCAAATGAATACACCTCGTGCCCCATCTGCCGCAGCCTGGCCGCAACACCGGCGCCGATGCCGATTGTGTCGACTACGGCATAGCCCGAACGCATGCGCATGATCGCGCTGGCCCTGCCGGCGACCTGCATCGGGTTCTCTCCGCGGATGGTGATCAGTTCGTCGATGAAATACCCATGCCGTGAGGCCATCACGGTGCGGTCGCCGTTCTGCTTCTCGCCGCCCACATCGATGCCCAAACAGGTAAAGGGCGACATGGGCCGGCGTCCAGAAACAATCTGCTCATGCGTGGCGCGCCATCGCTCTTGTGCCAATTTCACCCACTTGCGCGGGATAACGCCATCCTCTTGCTCACTCTCGGCAAACTTGCCCAGCACGCGGTTCTGATACTCGGCGCTGTCCTCGCCCCACTCATGCCGGCGCAGATCGGCCCATTCCACTGACACGCGGCCGGCGGCTACGCATTCCTCAAGCGTGACGTGCCGTGTCCACCATGCTGCATATTTGATGCGGTCGGTGTGAATGTTGAAGAACCGCCCCACTCTATCGCCTGGCGTG
>JBDHWI010000109.1:0-13755 GCA_039810125.1 Thermoflexales bacterium
GATGAATGGGATGAGGCAGCGCACTTGTTGAACGAGGCGAAGCGCGTCGCCGGCGAGATGACTGCCGCCGTGTTGCCCTATCCCGAACTGGTGTTTACGGGATACACGCAAGATGCGATGAAAGAGTTGGCTGAGGCGCATGTGACGCTGGCAGTGGCGCAGGGCCGGCCTGTTCCTTCACCAGAGGAGATCGGCGTGGAGTTTGCAGCCTATTTGAACGGTCTGGCGGAAGCTGCGGGTGAGTTGCGCCGGCGCGCGCTGGACAAGATGCGCGCCGGCCACAACGCCGAGAGCGAGCGCTTGCTGGCAGCGATGGACGACATCTACGATCTGCTGGTGACGATGGACTTCCCAGATGCCATCACCGGCGGGCTGCGCCGCAACACCGACATGGTGCGCGGCGTGCTGGAGCGCACGCGTGGTGATCTCACGATCAGCTTCCGCGAGGGCGAATTGAAGGCGGCGTTGGAAGCGCTGCGGGCGAAGTTGTAGCCGGCGCGGCGAATCATTCCTGGCTGCGCAGAAGCGCCTCAAATTCGCTCAGCACCATCGCGGTTGCCCCCCACACCTCGTGGCCGGCGATACAGTAGGCCGGCGTGATTGCCAACTGTCCATCCAGACTGAGCAAGCTGCGCGATATGCTGCACTTGACAGAAGGGTCGAGCAGCAGCGCCAACGGCACATCAAACACTTCGGCCACCTCGTCAGCCTGCGGCACAAACACCGGCGCGTCACGCGCATACCCCACGACCGGATGGATGACGAAGTTGCTCGGCGGCACGAAAAGACTGCTCAACGCGCCGATGATTTCAACGCCGGCGAGATCGATGCCCAACTCCTCGCGCGCCTCGCGCAGCGCAGTTGCGGTGATGTCGGGGTCGCCCTTCTCCCACCCGCCGCCCGGGAATGCAATTTGGCCGCGGTGATGGCCGAGCCGGTCGGCGCGGCGGGTCAATACGAAGTGAAGTTTTCCGGCGATGGGATAGAGCAGCAACAATACGCCGGCGTCGCGTGGAGTTGCGCCGGCGGGCGATTCGGTCGCGCGACCGGGTGGGGACATGCGCAACTGTGCCGGCAGGCCAGGCAACGGCTGCTGCAATGCGCATTGCACGCGGTCAAGTGTCAACGCCTTCAACGTCATGGAAACTGCATTATCGGCCACCCGCAGGGCAGACTTGCCCTACGTTATAGTTGCCGCATGTCTCAGCAAAATAATCTTGGTTCCCTGCCGCACTGGGATTTGTCGAACGTATATCCGTCCCTTGAATCCGAAGCGTTGAGGGACGATATCGCGCAGGTGAAGCGCGACATTGAATCGCTAAACGCTTTCCTCGACCAGAACCACATTCGCAGAGACGCGCCGGCGCAAGATGACGCTGCACTGCAGGCAATATTGAATGGCTATCTCGACCAAGCCAATGCCCTGCTCAAGCGCTACGCCAGCATTCGCGCATATCTTTTTTCCTTCATCTCCACCGATTCATTCAATCAGGTCGCGCGCAAGATGTTGAGCGAGATTGAGCCGCTCGGTGTGCAGTTGAGCCAGATCGATACGCGCTTCGCCGGCTGGCTGGGCGGCCTGCTCGATGCGTTGCCGCGTTTGACGACCGAGGGCGCGGCGCGCGCGCATGCCTTCTATCTGCGCGAAACCGCTGAGCAAAGCCGTTACCTGATGAGTGATTCGGAAGAGTTGTTGGCCGCAGAGTTGAGTTTGAGCGGCGCAAATGCATGGAGCAAGCTGCACGGCACTGTCACATCGCAACTCACGGTTGAATTTGAGCGCGCCGGCAAAACTGAGCGGCTGCCAATGCCGGCGTTGATCAACATTCAGCAGCACGATCCCGATGCAGAGGTGCGCCGCGCGGCGTATGAGACTGAGCTGGCGGCATGGGATGGCGTGAAGGAGACGCTGGCTGCGGCGATGAACGGTGTGAAGGGGGAGGTGATCACGCTGAACAAGCGGCGTGGCCGGCCCAATGCGCTGCACAGCGCGCTGGATCAAGGCCGCATCGACCAGACCACGCTGGATGCCATGCTCGGCGCAATGCAGGATTCATTTCCGATGTTCCGCAAGTATTTGCGCAATAAAGCCGGGCGGCTGGGGCATGACGCCGGCCTGCCGTGGTGGGATCTGATGGCGCCGGTGGGCCATAGTGAGCGCACCTATTCATGGGAGGAGACCAGCCGATTCGTGCTGACGCACTTCGCCACATTCAGCGAACGGCTGGCGGCGATGGCGCAGACTGCCTTCGCCAATAACTGGATCGATGCCGAGCAGCGGGCGGGCAAGCGCGCCGGCGCATTCTGCATGGAAGTGCCGGCGGTCGAAGAGTCGCGCGTCCTGTGCAATTTCGATGGCTCGCTCGATCAAGTGTCTACTGTGGCGCACGAGCTTGGTCACGCCTTCCACAACGAATGCCTGAAGGGCAAGCCACAGTTGCAGACGGTCACGCCGATGACGATGGCCGAAACTGCGTCGATCTTTTGCGAGAACATCATCGTGGATGCAGCGCTGGCAGATGCGAAGAACCCCGCTGAGGAGTTGTCGATCCTGGAGACGGATCTGATCGGCAAGACACAGGTGATCGTGGATATCACCTCGCGCTATCTGTTTGAGACGGAAGTGTTCAAGCGGCGCGAGAAAGCGGAGATGAGCGCGGATGAGATGAGCGCGCTGATGCTGGAATGCCAGCAGCAAACCTATGGCGATGGCCTGGACGCGCGCTACCAGCACAAATACATGTGGACGTGGAAGCCGCATTACTACCGCGCCGGCTTGTCGTTCTACAACTTCCCGTATGCCTTCGGCCTGCTGTTCGCGACGGGGCTGTATGCGATTTACAAGCGCGAGGGCAAGTCGTTCGTGCCGGCGTATGAGCAGTTGCTGGCCAGCACCGGTGAGGGCAATGCCGCCGACCTTGCTGCGCGTTTCGACATTGACATTCGCAACAAGGCATTCTGGCAGTCCAGCCTCAACCTGATCGGCCAGCGCATCGAGCGCTATTGCTCACTGTGATTGTTCGCAGAGAAGAGAGAACAGCGACAGGCAAGAAAATCTCTCTTCTCTTGTAAAAAACTAGAAGTCGTCTGGGTTGATGTGGCGGCGCTTTGCGCGCTCTTCGACCGCGCCGCTGAGAAAGAACAAAATCAGCACATCGACCCAGCCGATGACGGCCGGCGTCACCAGCGGCAGGAGAATCGCAGTCGGGTCGGTGATCGGCGCGGTGAAATACACGCTGAAACGCTGGATGATGATCACGATCATCCATAGCCCGATGACCGCGCTGCCGAGCGCATTGCCGATGAGGATGCGCCGGCGCACCCAGAACGGCAGCGCGATCAGCGCCGCCAACGCCACCGGCAACACCACCAGCATCGCCGCATCGATCAACAACGCCACCCAAGCGATCTCCATGAGGTTGTGTATTATCTCTGCGCAAGGGTTATGGTGAATGTGGCGCTGCCAGAGACAACATCCCCTCTGCAGATTGATCTCAGGAGGCTCTTGTAATGAATAGATCAGCTTTCTCGGCGACTCGGGTGCGATTGCATTGGATCGCCGCCGGCGCGTTGCTCGCAATGCAGGCAGCATTGGCGCCATCGCCGGCGCACGCCGCCACAACCCTCGCGCAGTGGACGTTTGAAGGAGATGTCACGACACCGGCCACGGGAGCTGGAAGCGCTGCGCTTGTAGGAGGCGCCACAGCATCCTTCGTGACAGGGTTGCCGGGACGCGCCTGGAGCACTGCCAGCTATCCGCCACAAAGCATGGGTGACCGGACGCGGGGAGCGCAGTTTTCGGTCAACACCACAGGCTTCACAAACATCATTCTCAGTTACGATGAATTTCGCAGCAATACCGCCGCCAATACAACTGTGGTGCAATACTCGACCGATGACATCACGTTCACTGATGTGCAAACATTCACAGTCAACGCCGGCGCCACCTGGTTTACCCGACTGGTCGATCTGAGCGGCATCAGCGCAGCAAACAATGCGCCAACGCTGACGCTGCGCATCGTAACGGCATTCGCTTCTGGCACGCTTTCGTATACCGCGTCCAATCCCGGCTCGAACTACGGAACCACAGGAGCCATTCGCTACGACAATGTCACCATCGCCGGCGATGGCGTGCCCGTGGATGTGCCGCCAACGGTGGGCAGCACCTTGCCGGCCAATGGCGCCACCAACATCGCGCTGAACAGCAACATCGGCATCAACTTCTCGGAACCGGTGACGGTGTCGGGCAACTGGTTCACCATCAACTGCAACATGAGCGGGCTGCGCAATGTAGCCGATACCAGCGTGAGCGGCGGGCCGGTCTCGTTCACCATCGATCCCAACATCGATTTCGTTATCGGCGAAACCTGCACCGTGACCGTGATTGCAGCCAATGTGACCGATCAGGACGGCGCGCCAAACAACATGGTTACCGACCATGTCTTTGGTTTCACGACGATGACGCCGACCTGCAATCTTCCCTCTACCAAAATTGGCGCAGTGCAAGGCATGACCGACACCAGCCCGCTCAGCGGCACAGTGCAAAGTGTGCAGGGCGTGGTGGTTGGCGATTTTGAAGGGTCAACGCCCAACCTGCGCGGCTTCTATCTGCAGGATGCTGCCGGCGATGGCAACCCCGACACATCCGACGGCATCTTTGTCTTTAACTCCAACAACACCAGCGTCACGCTCGGCTCGCTCATCAGCGTCACCGGTCAGGTGCAGGAATTTCAGGGGCAGACGCAGATTGGCAGCCTGAATGGGCTTGAGTTGTGCGGCACAGGCAACGTGGTGACGCCAACCGACGTGACTTTGCCCTTCGCAAGCACCGATTATCTTGAGCGCTACGAGGGCATGCTGGTGCGCTTCCCGCAAACGCTGTATGTGAGCGAGCATTTCCAGCTTGGGCGCTTCGGGCAGATCGTTGCGTCGAGCAACAGCCGCTTGCGCCAGCCAACCAGCATCGCCGCACCGGGCGCGCCGGCGCTTGCAATCCAGGCGCAAAACGATCTCAACCGGATCATCGTTGATGATGCGCAGAACAACCAGAATCCCGACCCCATTTTGTTTGGCGGCGGCGGCAACCCGCTGAGCGCGGCCAATACGCTGCGCGGCGGCGACACTTTCAGCAACGCCGTCGGCGTGCTGACCTACGGCTGGGCTGGCAATGCTGCCAGCGGCAATGCCTATCGCCTGCGCCCGGTTGATGCGCTGACCACGACCATCCCTGCATTCGTGCCATTTGCCCCGACGAATCCGCGCCCGCCGGCGCAGGCAGTCGTCAGCGGCACGCTCAAAATCACGGGCATCAACCTGCTCAATTTCTTCAACACCTTTGGCAACGGCAACTGCGCGCTCGGCGTGGGTGGCGCAGCCGCCGATTGTCGTGGCGCAGACAGTCCGGCTGAGTTCGACAGGCAATGGCCAAAGACGGTGGCGAACGTCACCGGCGCCGGGGCGGATGTGATCGGCTACATGGAAATGGAGAACGACGGGTATGGGCCGGCGAGCGCGGTCCAAACACTGGTGGACAAGCTGAATGCGGCGACCGCGCCGAACACGTACGCCTTCATCGATGTGGATGCGCAGACAGGCGTCACCAATGCGCTTGGCGTGGATGCCATTCGCGTGGGGCTGCTCTACAAGCCAGCGAGTGTGACGCCTGTGAGCAGCACGGCAGTGCTAAGCACAGGCGCATTTGGCCTGTTCAACACTGGCGCCGGCGTCCTCCAACGCAATCGCCCTGCACTGGCGCAGGCATTCAAGCACAATGCCACCGGCGAGGTGGTCATTGTCGTGGTCAATCACCTGAAATCGAAAGGATCAGGTTGTAGCGACAACATCAGCCCGGTCGGACCAGACCCCGACACCGGTGACGGACAGGGCAATTGCAACCTGACGCGCAAGGCTGCGGCGCAGGAGTTGACAGCGTGGCTGGCAACAAATCCGACCGGCTCAACCGACCCCGACGTGCTGATCGTCGGCGACTTGAACTCCTATGCGCAGGAAGATCCGATCACTGCGTTGGTGAGCGCCGGCTATATCAATCTGATCGGGCAGAAGATCGGCGCAGATGCGTATTCGTACGCCTTCGATGGACAGTGGGGTTACCTCGATCATGCGCTGGCGACGGTCAGCCTGGCGGCGAAGGTGGCCGAGGTGTCGGAGTGGCATATCAACGCCGATGAGCCGAGCGTGCTGGACTACAACCTGAACTTCAAGACTGCCGGCCAGCAGATAAGCCTGTTTGCGCCAGATGCATTCCGCTCATCCGACCATGACCCGGTAATCGTCGGCATCAACGCGCAGTCGCCGACGTTCTCCCTGTACATGCCGTTCATGGCGCGGTGAGGGGCGCAGAACTTGTTTGAGGCAGCATCCGCCATCTCTGCCATTGCGGCGCAGGGCGAATGCTGCCTGATGCTCACAACAGCGCGTTCACTGCGGCGATCTGATCCGGCGTGAGTGACACATCGCCGGCGGCGACGGTCTCCTCGATCTGCGTTGGTCGGCGTGAGCCGACGATGGCGCTGGTCACCTCGGGTCGGCGCAGAATCCATGCGATGGCAAGTTGCGCCACCGTGAGGCCGGCGGCCTTTGCGATCGGCCTCAGCCCATCGACCAACGCGAGGTTCTTGCTCAACTCCGGCTCCTGAAAGCGTGTGTCGAGTTGTGAGCGATGATCGTCTTTGCTCAGCGTCGCCACCCATTCGCGGGTGAACTTGTCGGTCAGGATGCCCTTCTGCATCGGGCTATAGCTCACCACGCCGATGTTGTTGGCTGCGCAGAAGCCGAGCAACTCATCCTCCACGCCGCGCACGAGCATGGAGTAGGGTGGCTGCAGCGACGCGACCGGGTGGATGGCCTGCACGCGCTTGAGTTGCGCGACGTTGTAGTTGCACACGCCGATATAGCGCAGCTTGCCGGCCTTTGCCGCGTCGGCCATCACGCCCCACGCCTCTTCGATGTCCTCGTCGGGCTGCGGCCAGTGCATCTGATACAGGTCGATCACGTCGATGCCGAGCCGGCGCAGGCTGTTATCGATCTCCTCGCGCACGCTGTCGGCCTTGAGTTTGCCGAAGGGCACGCCGGCGTCATCCCAGCGCCGGCCGCACTTGGTGGCGATGAGGGGCCGGCGGCGCGCGCCCAGTTGCTTCAACGCCTTGCCCAGCACCTCTTCGCTGTGGCCGAGGCCGTAGATTGCGGCGGTGTCCACCCAGTTCACGCCCAACTCGATGGCGCGGTGAATCGTGGCAATTGAATCGTTGTCGTCCTGCTGGCCCCAGCTGAACTTGTAGCCGGCGCCGCCCATGGCCCACGCGCCCAGGCCGACGACGCTAAGGTGCAAATCGGTGTAACCCAGTTTTCGTGTTTGCATGGGGCTATTGAACCATGAAGTGCGACAAAATATGCAACGCAAGTCCGCTCGCCTATGCTTTGATGCACTTGATAACAAAGCGACCGTGCTGTTTGATGCTGTGGTCTCTATGGGTAATCTACAAATTCCATCGGGAGAAACGATCTATTCTCTCCGCCCCTATCACCCCGCCGACGCCGCGCAGGTCGTGGGCATGGTCAACGCCGAAGGGCAACAGGTGCTGGGTCTCAGACGCGCGGCGCTGGACGCGCATGGCCAGGTGCGCTTGATGCGCTATGTGCCGCCGGCGAACACGAAAGTCGTGGCCGTCACCGCGCAAGGGCAGATCGCCGGTTTTGCCTATGTCGCCAACCGCGAGCAAGGCATCATCTATGAGCTGGGCGGCGCGGTGCAGCCGGCGCACTGGGAACAGGGGATCGGGGCGCAATTGCTGGCATGGGGCGAGCAACGCGTGAGGTCGCTGATTCAAGCGGCGCCGGCCGGCGTGAACATCGTTTTGCAGGCCAACCTGTTTGAGGATGAACAGCGCGCCCGCCGGCTCTACGGCCGCGCCGGCTTCGCCCAGGTGCGTGAGTGGACGCATTTCGCGATTGACATGCAGGCGCCGCCAGTGCCAGTGATCCCTGCCGGCATCACGCTTCAAGCCATCGATCTGGACGACGATTGGGATCGCCTCGGCCCGGCCATGGATGAGGCGTTTGCCGATCATTGGGGCGCAATTGCAGCATCTCTGCCCACGCCGCCAGACTTTGTACCGGCAGAGGAAATGCCCGAAGACGAGAGTTATTCCAACGCGCCCGGGTTCTGCTTCATGGCGCTGGATGACGATGAGGTGGCCGGCGGCATCTTGTGCAACGCCAAACTAGTGGAGCGCACCGACACCGGCCGCGTCGGCAGCGTCTTCGTCCGTCCGCAATATCGCCGGCGCGGCATCGGGCAGGCGCTGATGCTCACAGCGTTCGCTGCCTTCTGGCGCGCCGGCTTGCGCCGCATCATTCTGGACACCGATGCGGAGAGCTTCACCCAATCGCCGCGGTTCTACGCGCATCTGGGGATGCAGGCGTACCGGCGCGAATTTTTATATGAGAAAGTGATTCGCTCCGGGCGAGAGGTGCGCCGGCTTGCCTGATCGCTATTGTCCAATCCCCAGCCGCACAAACTGCTCCGCCGGCGCCTCGCACGCCTGCAGGTGCGCAGCGATGCGCGCCACGAAGCGCGCCTCCAGCGCTGCATCGCTCAGCGGTGAAGCTTGCAGCGGATCGGCGACGATGTCGAAGATCTGGTGGCGATTGATCAGCGCCGGCTCGCCATCTTTTACACGCGGCGCGCTGCCCTGCGCAGGGATTTTGTAGAGCGGCAGGTTGTAGGTGTGCGTGAAGTAGCGCCCCATCTCCACGCGATCATATGTCTCGCGCGGATACCAGCGGTTCAACCCGCCGGTCGGCATGGCCGTGTAGGCGTAGAGCGGGCCGGCGTCGTCGTTCACCGGGTTGCGCATGTAGACATACCGGCCATCCGTGATATTCATCGCCATGCCAAAGTAGCCGAAGATCACGTCCTCGTGGATGGGGCGGCCGTGAATTGCATCGCGCAACGATTTGCCGTGCACGTGTGGCGGCAGCGGGCAGCCGAAATAATCGAGAAAGGTTGGCATCAGATCGATGGTCTGCGTGAGCGCATTGCAGCGTGTGCCGGCCTTTTCATCGCCAGGCAAATGCGCGATCAGCGGGATGCGCACGATCTCGTTGTACATCGGCATGAAGTTCTTCATCCAGTAGTCGTGCTCGGCCAGCATCGTGCCGTGATCGGTGGTGAAGACAACCAGCGTGTCGTCCCACAAGCCATATTCATCCAGCTTGTCCAACACCTTGCCGACCCAGTAGTCGGTCATGGTGAGCAGGCCGGCGTAACATTTGCGGATGTGCTCGACTGCCGCCGGCGACTCCTTCACCATGTCGTAGCTTGGCCAGTCGAACAGCGGGCCATCCCACGTGTCGCCATACATCTCGCGGTATTTGTCGGTGCAATAGAATGGCTCATGCGGGTCGAAGATCTCGACCTGCAAGAACCAGTTGTCGGCGGCGTGATTCGCATCCAGCCATTTCGCTGCTGCCTGCGCGGTGCGCGGCCCCGAAAATTCCTCTTCCTGCAGTTGCAGCTGGCGGTTCTTCCAATTCTGCTGGCTCAGTTGGCCCAGGTGCGGTGGCAGCGCCAAAGCATCCACCAGCGACGCCCAGGGATCGTGCTCGGTGCCGCGAAAGAAATCCCACGTGTTGAACGCGGTGTGATAGTTTTCGCCGCCCAACTCGAAGTAGTGATCGTGGTCGGTGAGCAGGTGCGTGAACACATCGCGCTTGCGCAGCTCCGCCGGCAGCGTGTCGTCGAATGGCTCGATCGGCCCCCAGCCGCGAAAGATGAAGTTGTGCCGGCCAGTCATGAATTCGCGGCGCGCCGGCATGCATGGCAGCGAGCCGACCCAGTGGTTGTCGAACGTCACGCCGCGCTGCGCGATGCGCTGGATGTTGGGCGTCTTCACCCAGGCGTTGCCATACGGCTCCAGATAATCGCGGCGCACGGTGTCGAGGACGATAAAGATCGCTTTCATGATTGCTCCTTCAAAAAAGATCCTGCCTGTAATGGCGAAAACATTGCGGGTGAAAAGAGATGCGCCTCACATCACACGACCCAATCTCCACCCAGCATGACCCGCTCTACTTTCACATGCAAGATGTCTTCGGGTGGAATCTTCGTGATGTCGTGTGACAGCACGGTCAGGTCGGCCAGTTTGCCGGCTTCGAGCGAGCCGCAATCGCGCTCCATGTAGCCGGCGTAGGCCGCGCCGAGCGTGTAGCCGTGAATGGCTTCCTCGATCGTCAGCCGCTGCGCGGGATACCAGCCGCCGGCCGGCGTGCCATCGCGCCGCTGTCGCGTTACCGCCGCATGGATGCCTGCCAGCGGGTCGAACGTCTCTACCGGCGCATCGCTGCCCAGTGCCAGCCGCGCGCCGGCATTCAGCAGGGCGCGAAAGGCGTAGGCATGTTCGCTGCGCCGGCCCCAGTAACGATCCGCCATGAACATGTCCTGCGTGGCGTGAATCGGTTGCACTGCCGCGATCAGGCCGAGTTGTCCAAAGCGGGCGAAGTCGTCAGGATGGACGATCTGCGCGTGTTCGATGCGGTCGCGCAAGCGCGGAGAGGGGGGGATCGTTTGCGCGCCTTCTCCTCTGCTGGCCAGTTCCAGCGCATCCAGCATTGCGCGGTTGGCGCGGTCGCCGATGGCGTGCGTGCTGACCGAGAGGCCGGCGCTGTGCGCCTTCTGCACGAACTCCACCAGTTGCTCGGGATCGTAGATTGCGATGCCGGTGTTGCTCGGCTCCTCCGCGTACGGCTCCAGCATCCACGCCGTCTTCGGCCCCAGCGCGCCGTCGGTGAACACCTTGATGCCGATGATGCGCACCCACTCGTCCCCGAAGCCGCTGCGCAGGCCGGCGCCGATCACCGTGTCCAAATCCTCGACCGGCAGATGCTTGCCAATGCGCACGGTGCTGCGGCCTTGCTCGCGCAGGCGCAGATAGGTGTTGAAAGTGCCGATGCCGCCGGCGCCATCCATGCAATGCACCGCAGTCAGGCCGGCCCGGTTCATGCCGCGCATCGCAACGAGCGTCGCCTCTTCTTCCTCCTGCTCCGATGGCGCAGGGATGATGTCGAAGACCAGCCCCATCGCATTTTCCAGCAGCACGCCGGCTGGCTCGCCCTGCGCGTCACGCACGATCTCGCCGCCGAGGGGGTCGGTGGTGTCGCGCGTGACGCCGGCCTTGCGCAGTGCTAGCGAGTTGCACCATAGGGCGTGGCCGCTCTTTGCACCCAGCGCAACCGGATGATTTGCTGTCGCAGCGTCGAGCTGTTGGGCGGTGGGGAAGTCACCGCCCCAGATGGCCTGCTGCCAGCCGCGCCCTTGAATCCATGCGCCGGCCGGGGTGTGGGTGGCGCGCGCTTTCACGCGGCGCACAGCCTCGTCGATGCTTGGCGCCTCGTCGACGTCGACCCGCTGCATGGCGAAGCCGGCGCCTTCCAGATGCACATGCGAGTCGATCAGGCCAGGCAGCACGAATGCGCCATGCATGTTTGTGCGCTGGGCGCCTGGCAGGGAGATGGCGTTGATCTCATCGTCGTTGCCCACTGCGACGATGCGACCATTCGCAACGGCCAGCGCAGTGGCATGCGGCTTTTGGCTATTGACAGTGTGCAGGTTGGCATTCAAGATGATGGCGTTCATTTTTTCTGGCGCATTGTGCCACTGGTTCGTCATTGGCGCTGCGCCCATTCGGCTTCACACGAAGCCACACACAAGGAGCGATATGGCGCGTCAACAGTTACTCGTTCGAATTGTCAGCATCGTTGCGGTGGCCGGCATGTTGCACAGCCAGCCGGCATTTGCGCAGGAGCCATCTCCAGGCACGACGGACAGCGGCGCACCACCAGTCATGACCGGCGCATCGCCAGACGAGCCAGATAGCAATGTGGTCGGCAAACGACCGTCTTCGGCGCAAGCTGCGGACGCAACCTTTAGTTACTACATGGTCAGCGGTGCGACCATGTCCCCGCGCGACTCAACGACAACCATCGATTACGCCACACTTGGCTGCACGCGCATCACCGCCGGCGGCGACTATCTCAATACCGAGTTGCACATCCCTGAAGGTTCGGTCATCAAATACCTCCGGCTGATCTATATCGATTCATCGGCCACGGGCTATGTCTCAGGAGCGTTAACGCGCTATACCCCTGGCGTGGCAATAGATGACCTGGCGATCATTCAGTCAAGTGCTGCGGGCGCTGGCGGCTACAACTATGTCGTCAGTAATGAGATGACCGAAACGGTGAACAATGGCGTCTACGCCTACGCGCTGCTGGGCTTGACATCTGGGACAAATGTGCAGTTGTGCGGCCTGCGCGTAGCCTACTATGCGCCGCCCATCTGGGCAGCCTTCACGCCGGCGATCATGCGGTAGGCGCGTCGCCAAAAGACCTGGCAGGTTTGTGTGCGCGAGAACACGTTTCTTCGGCGTCCAAACCTGTCAGGTGATAGCCGCGGTGCGTGAGGCCGGCCATCGAACCAACTCATCCGCCGGCGCATCGTGGATCTTCATTGCGCCTCACGAGCTGATTATCCACAACTCCATCTGTGGCGTGCTGAGGTATTCCGCGCCGGCCTCTGTGACCAGCACGTTCTCCTCCACGCCGAGGAAGCCATGCCCGGGCACCAGCACGCCCAGCTCGATGGCATACACGCTGTTCGGCTCCACGCGCTGGTCGGGCAGGTCGCCATATTTCTCCCAGTGCGGTCCCAGCAAGCTGCCGCCGTCGTGCACCTTGCGCCCCACGTGGTGGCCAAAGGCATGCATGAACTCATCGTAGCCGGCGCTCACGATCGCGTCGCGCGCGGCCTTGTCCACCGTCCAGCACGGCACGCCAACTTTCAAGGCGGCACGTCCCGCTTCCAACGCGTTGCGGCAGGCCTGCCATGCGCGCTGCACCTCTGCCGGCGGCGCGGTCTCACCTGCGCGCAGCACGTAGCCATCGCGTTGAAGGTCCGAACAGTAGTCGCCGTCGCGCAGGCCCATGTCGAGATGCACGATCATGCCTGGCTCGATCACGATCGCGTCGGGGATGCTATGGCCGATGGATGAGAACTCGCCGGCGTTCACGATCGGGCAGTTGATGCGCTCCCAGCCGAACTCGACCTGCATCTGCGCCGCAAACGCGCCGGCGCGCGCATGCACCTGCTGTTCGGTCATGCCAGCCAATGGCAGATCAAACAGCATGTCATACAGCGCCTCGGTCTTGGCAATCGTGCTGCGGATGCGCTCGACCTCCGCCGGCGACTTGCGCTCGCGCAGCCGGCGCGCAACGCCCTCGGCGCTGGTGAAACGCTCTGCATACGGTTCGCCGAGCAGGCTGCGCAGCCGCAGCCACATGCCGTGCGTCAGCCCATCCGAGCTGCTGTCGCTGAGCGAGTAATTCAGCGCGATGCTTTGCGGGTTCAGCCGGCTCATCACGTCGTTCAGCGGCTCGCGGATGCCGGTGTCGTAGGTGATGACTTGATCGTAGGCGTCGAGCTTGCGCACGTTGTCGCCCTCAAGACGGCCGACGATGGCGATGGCCTCGCCCTTGCGCGTGACGATCAGCGCGCTCTGCCACGTCAGCCCGAAGCCGAGCAGCAGATCGAGCGCCGGGTCATGCGTCTGGCTGGTCTCGCGGACAAAGGTGATCCAGCAGTCGATGTTCTGCTCGTTGAGCAACTCGACGGCCTGGTTGAGTTTTTGGCGGATGATGGTCTGCATGGGCGGCATATTAGCAGTTTTGCTGGCACAGGCG
>JBDHWI010000110.1:0-13745 GCA_039810125.1 Thermoflexales bacterium
GCCTACCATCAGCGCACGTTCGCTGCATCAGAGCACAACGGTTCATTGAGTTAACCCATGACTTCATCTTTATTCGATTTAACAGGGCGGGTTGCCATCGTCACTGGCGCAGCGCGTGGCATGGGACGCGCTATGGCCATTGCGCTGGCCGAAGCCGGCGCCGATCTGATGCTGGCGGATCTGAACGCCGAAGGTGTGCGCAACACCGCCAGCCACATTCAGTCACTTGGCCGGCGCGCCGTGCCAGTCGTGGGCGATATGTCGGATATCAACCATGTCGACGCGCTGTTCAATCAGCTCGATGCGGAGTTCGGCCACATTGATTTCCTCGCCAACGTGGCCGGCGAAGGCATCCTGAAAGATCCGCTCGAACTCACGGTCGATGATGTGCGGCTCGTGCTGCAAAGATTGGTTGTCGCGCGCTTTTACGCCTGCCAGCAGGCCGGCAAGCGCATGCTGGCGCAAGGTCGTGGCAGTATTGTCAGTCTCGGCTCCATCGGCGGCGCGTCGGCGCTGGGGCGCGGACATATCGCCTACGGTATGGCGATGGCGGGCGTGATTCAAATGACGCGTGACCTGAGCACGGAGTGGAGCGGGCGCGGCGTGCGCGTAAATTGCATCCTGCCAGCGCAGGTATGGAATCCGAGCCTGGAAGCGCGCGCAAAGGCCAATCCACACATGATCGATGTATGGTTGCACGGAATTCCGCGCGGCCGCTTTGGGCAGCCCGACGACATCAAAGGTCTGGCAGTGTTGCTGGCATCCGATGCGTCATCCTGGATCACCGGCGCAATCATCCCGATGGATGGCGGCAATCTGGCGATGAACGCCGGCGGCACGAGAGGGCCTGCCGGCGTCGAAGGTGCAGCGGCGCAAGATTAAGAGGCGCGACGAAGGATGCCCACCATGACAATAGCGACGACACGCGCAACACACGACAGGCTTGAACCGGACGCCGCCGGATATCTGGCGCTATATCGCCAGATGCTCATCATTCGCCGTTGCGAGGAGCAACTGGTGCGGTTGTATCAGGCCGGGCTGGTTCATGGCGCATGCCACACCTATATCGGCGAGGAGGCTGTGGCAACGGGTGTATGCGCGCATCTAACCCAGGATGACGCCGTGTTCAGCACGCATCGCGGCCACGGCCACGCGCTGGCGAAAGGTGTCACGCCGCGCGAGTTGATCGCAGAATTGCTTGGGCGCGTGACAGGTTGCTCGCGCGGGCGCGGCGGCAGCATGCACCTGTTTGCACCTGAAGTCGGCATGATGGGCACGAGCGGCATCGTCGGGCCGTGCATCTTGCAAGCCGCCGGCGCCGGCTACACATTCAAGCTGCTGGGCAAGCCGCAGGTTGGCGTGGCATTCTTTGGCGACGGCGCAGTCAACAACGGCGCATTCCACGAGGGGCTGAACATGGCTTCGATCTGGAAGTTGCCGGCGGTCTTCGTGTGCGAAAACAACTTGTATGCCACCGAGATTGCCTTCTCGTATGCCGCCGGCAATCCGAGCGTGGCCGCGCGCGCAGAAGCCTATGGCATTCCGGGTGTCTGCGTGGATGGCAACGATGTGCTGGCTGTGTATGCCGCCGCCGGCGAGGCGATTCACCGCGCACGCGAAGGCGATGGACCAACCCTGATCGAGTGCCGCACCTATCGCACGCGGCCGCACTCCGAGGGCATGCGCGATGCGGGATATCGCACACAAGAAGAGATTGAGGCATGGAAGGCCCGCGATCCGATCACCCAGTTCAGCGCCAAGCTTCTCGCAGACAATCCAGCCGGCGACGCAGCGATCGCCCGCATCGAGGCCGAGGTCAAGGCGATGATGGACGACGCCGTCGAGTTCGCCAAGAACAGCCCCTTCCCCGACCCGGCGACAGCAACAGATCACATCTTCTCAAACCATGCGTGAATTGACATATACCGCCGCCACTCGCGAGGCGTTGGCCGAGGAGATGGCGCGCGACGCCACCATATTCGTCGTGGGCGAAGGCATCGGCCCGCGCGGCGGCAACTTTGCCACAACGGTTGGGCTGTATGAGCAATATGGCCCGATGCGCCTGCGCGATACGCCGATCAGCGAGCGCGGCTTCGTCGGTCTGTGCTGTGGCGCGGCGATGACCGGCGCGCGACCGGTCGTGGATTTCATGTTTCTGGATTTCATCCTCGACGCCGTGGGTGAGCTATTCAATCAAGTTGCCAAGGTGCAATACATGAGCAACGGGCGGTTGAAGATGCCGCTGGTGCTGCGCGGGTGCATCGGCATAGGCAACTCGGCGGCCACGCATCATTCGGGCAGCTACTATCCGATCTTCGCGCATATCCCAGGTTTTCGCGTGGCTGTGCCATCCACGCCCTACGACGCCAAGGGATTGTTCAAGGCAGCCATCCGCAGCGACGACCCGGTGCTTTTTCTTGAACACCGCTCGTTGCTGGCGACAAAGGGCCACGTGCCAGAACAGGAATACGTGCTGCCCTTTGGTCAGGCGGCCGTTGTTCGCAGTGGCAAGGATCTGACGGTCGTCGCGATCGCTTCCATGGTGCGCAAAACGCTCAATGCAGCCGAGCAACTGGCCGGCGACGGCATCTCGGTCGAAGTGATTGATCCGCGCACGATTGCGCCATTGGACATGGAGACAATTTTGCAGTCACTGCACAAGACCGGCCGCTTGCTCATCGTGGATGAAACTTTCGCGCCATGTGGCATCGGAGCAGAGATCGCCGCGCAGGCAATGGATCGCGCCTTCGATGACCTGGATGCGCCAGTGAAACGGCTAAACGGCGCGCACACGCCGACGCCCTATAGCCCGCCGCTCGAAGCCGCAGTCGTGCCAAATGCTGAAAGCATCGCCCAGGCAATGCGGGACCTGCTGGCAGAGTAAATCACCAGACCGAAGATGGCAGTTGAAATTCTTCTTCCCCGCCTCGGCTGGTCCATGGAGCAGGGCACGCTTGTCGAATGGCTCAAGCAGACCGGCGATGCCGTGCACGCCGGCGACCTGCTGTATGTGGTTGAAAGCGACAAGACCACCAACGAGGTGGAGGCGATGGATGATGGCGTGCTGTACATCCCAGCGGATTCGCCGCCGCCCGGCTCCGTTGTGCCAGTTGGCGCGCGTCTGGCGTTCATCTTGCAAGGAGACGAGGACTACGCCAACGTCATTGCCAGTCAATCCGCAGAAGCCCCCACCGCGCCGGCGCTGGCTGCCCCCCAGGCCGCCGTGACGCCACACAATCGCGCCTCAAGTCTCACTGCAAGCACGCCAGTGCCACTCAGCGTGCCGGCGGCCACGATCAGCCCGCGTGCGCGGCGCGTGGCACAGGAATTGGGCGTCGCTTGGGAAAATCTGCGCGGTTCGGGCAAGTCTGGCCGAATCGTTGAGCGCGACATCTACGCTGCACGCTCTGCGGCCACACCTGAGCCGCCCCATCCGGGCGCTCCGCTTGACGTGACGCCGGTCGCGCGCCGCATCGCTGCTCAGTTGGGCGTCGATCTCGAAGCCCTGGCAACTGCGACACCCGGCAAACGCATCACGCGCCAGGATGTCGAGCAGATGGCTCGGGCGAGCCAAAAACCACCCGCCCCTGATCAACGCAATCAGCAAGAGGCCGCTGCCGCGGAGTCATCTCAGACGCACCAGGCCTTTTCCGGCGTGCGGCGCACCATCGCCGATCGCATGGCGCTGAGCGCGCGCACCACCGCGCCGGTCACCCTGATGACCGAGGTGGATGTCACCGAGTTGGTTCACCTGCGCGAGCAACTAAAAGCCAGCGCAAAGGCATCCCGCTCGCCGGCTGGCGCGGTCGTCCCGTCATACACGGATATTTTTGTAAAGTTGTGCGCCCTTGCGTTGCAGGAACATCCAGCGTTGAATGCGCGGCTTGAAGAGGACATCATCGTTCAGGAACAAGGCATTCACATCGGCATTGCGGTGGATACCGCGCGCGGATTGCTTGTGGCGGTCGTGCGCGATGTTCAAGGGAAGTCATTGCGCCAGGTTGCGGCAGATTCGAGGCAGGTGATCGAGCGCGCGCGCGCCGGCAAAGCCACTCCGAACGAGCTTCAAGGCAGCACATTCACCATCACCAACCTCGGCATGTATGCGATTGACGCCTTTACACCCATCATCAATCCACCTGAGTGCGCGATTCTGGGAATGGGCCGCATTGCAGCCAGACAGGTCGTGATGGAAGACAGGCGAACAGTTGCCATTCGGGACATGCTTACACTGAGCCTGACCTTCGATCACCGCATCGTGGATGGCGCGCCGGCTGCACGGTTTCTGCAGCAGGTCAAACAACTCGCTGAGTCGCCCTACCTCTGGCTTATCAGCTAGGCAGAACTGGCGCATTCTGATGGCCGAGCGCTCTGATCCAGCCAGTCTTTCGCCTCGTCCACTTCGATCTGACAAGCGGTTTCGCATCTGCCTCTTGCAGAAGATACTCCAAGGGGTTGCACCATTTGTACAATCGAGGCATGGTGCGCGAAGTGTTCTTCAGCAAAGACGTGAATGGCGTGGGCAAGGTCGAGGCGACGGTGGTGTATGACCAAAGCGCGTTTGGCGTGGTCGCCGGCGGTGTCACGCCGTGGACGGTGTCGATCTGCGCAAATGGCAATGACCTGGGTCGCATGGTTGGCTTCGAGGGCGATGGCACGACGGTGATCGCCATGCATGGCCTGCGCGCCGACGTGACGGCAAAACGCGGCGCAGAGATCACGGTGTTCCGCGCGAATGACGCACTGCGCGAAATGAAGCTGGACGGCGCCGTGCTGAGCGCCTACGAGCGCTGGCTGCTGAAACGCGGCTGGCGCGGCAACGTGTTGAAAAAGATGAAATTTACGGCTGCTGAGCAAGTTGTGCCGGTGCGCACGTTCTGGGTGCAGCAGGGATATGAGTTGGTGCTGGGCGAAGAGGGCAAGTGGGACGAGCATGTGGTGAAGCGATGGCGATAAGGCGTGCGTTGGAATATCACCGTGCACGCTAAGGTAGCGAGGGTCATGAAAGCTGTGCGTTAACCCGCTGCAAGCACGCGGATTAACTCGGGTCGTTGCGCAAGAGGCGCATCCGGCGCACCATTCCATCCTGCCGCCGGATGTTGCAGTCGCTCGGCGCAGAACACAATACACGGGAGCAAATCACATGTATCGACTCGATGACAGCCAATTCCCTATTTTCACGCTTGCCACCGATGACTCGCCCGCAACACTCAACGATATGCGCGAATTTGAAGCTTCGTTGCGGGCAGCGCTCGATCGACGCGCCCCATTCGGCATCATCGCCTTTATCACGACTGAGAACGAAACGAAGCCCGATAAAGAGGTCACGAAAGCCAGCAACGACATTATCAAGCGCCTGAAGCCGGAATTGTCGCAGTGGTGTGTGGGCTACGCCGGCGTCACCCAGGTGGGCAAATGGATAAAACTTTACAAACCCATCGCTCACATCATGGCCCGCAACCGCATGGGTTGTGATGGCGCGCTGTTTGAACGTGAGACCGACGCGCGAGCTTGGCTGACCACGAAACTGGCTGAACGCGCTGCGAAAGTGCCGGCGTGACTCGTGTCGGCGCATCACATCTCGCCGGCCAGCCCAAACTTGATCGCCAGCACCACCGCCTGCACGCGATCTTCAACCCCCAACTTGTCGAAAATCGAACTCGCATAGTTGCGCACGGTGCCTTCAGACAGATGCATGCGCTTCGCGATCTCTGCGTTGCTCATGCCATGCGTCATCAGCCGCAAGATCTCCTGCTCGCGCTCATTGAGCGCATCAGCCAGCGGTGATGCAGCGAGCGGCGCCGGCGCATTGGCAAGCCGCGACAGCAGTTTGCCGGCCACCGCCGGATCGACGTGCGACCGGCCCTCCACCGTGTCCTTCACCGCCGTAATCAGCCGGTCACGCGGGGTGTCCTTCAGCAGGTAGCCGGATGCGCCGCTGCGAACTGCATCGATCACCCAGTCGTCATCATCGAATGTGGTCAGCACCAGCACGGGGATATGCGGATGATCGCGCCGGATGATCTGCGTGGCATGCACGCCATTCATCACCGGCATCTTCAGGTCCATCAGCACGATATCGGGCTTCACCTCCGGCACCATCTCGATGGCCTGCGCGCCGTCGCGCGCCGCGCCGACGACCTTGATGGCGGCATCCGTTTCCAGGATGAGTTGCAGGCCATCGGTCACCAGCGTCTGGTCGTCACATAGCAACACGCGAATGGTCATGAGTCGTGATCTCCAGGGAAATGCGCGTGCCGGCGCCGGGCGCGCTGTCAATGATCATGCGCCCGCCCAGCGCTGCAACGCGCTCCAGCATGCCGTTCAGGCCAAAGCGCTCCTGCCGCGCCTGCGCCGATTCGACATCGAACCCCACGCCGTCATCTTGAATCGTCATGCTGACGAGGCTGCCCTGCCGGCGCAGCGACAGATCGACGTGTTTCGCGCGCGCGTGCCGCACCACGTTTTCAAGCGCTTCCTGCGCCGCGCGATACAGAGTCTGCTCTACCTCGGCGGGCAATGGCTCCAGCCGCGCCGGCGCCGAAACCGTCACCTGCGCGCCACTGCGCTGACGCGTCAGATCGCCCAACTCCTTCAGGGCCAACGCCAGTCCGAGGTCCTCCAGCGGTGAAGCGCGCAATGCCTTCAACGCGCGGCGCGTCTCCGCCAGGCCGTCGCGCGTGATCGTCATCGCCTGGGCAAGCGCCGTATGCGAGCGATCTCGGTCGCTTTGCCAGAGCGAATTTGCGGCCTCCAGTTGCACGCTGGCTGCGCTGAGCGTGTGCGCCAGCGTGTCATGCAACTCGCGCGCCAGCCGGTTGCGCTCACGGCTGATGGTCAACTCTTCGACTACCGCCACATAGCGGGCGAGCTTGGCGTTGGCTTCGAGCAGCGATTGCTGCTGCTGGTTTTGCAGATTGACGAGATAGGTGACGACGGCGGCGAGGATGAGGAAAATGGCAGTGCGCGCAAGGATGAACGTCAACTGCGTCAACACTTGCAGCGACGAGGTGAACACCACCAGCACGAGAATGACGTCGATCAACGTGGTGCCGGCGATGTAGGCGATGGCGATGCGCAGCTGATATTGCCAGCTCACCACGATCAGCAGCACGAACAGGTTCACCAGCACGATGAGCGGCAGGAAGGGCGGCGAACTTTGACTGCCCAGAAAACCCATCGACCGCAGCCACGGCTCGAACTGCGGCAGGGCCGACATGCGCTCGATCAACGTCGCACTGCCGGTCATGAACAACTGCGGGTAATAGCCCGTTAACAACAGCGCATCAATTGTCAACAACAGCACCGCCAACGGCAGATGCCAGCGGCCCAGCCGGCTCTCGAACCCACCCGATCCCACGAACAACAGCACCGCCAATGCAGTGCCGAGCGGCAGCAGCAAGGGCACAAGTTGCACGCGCACCATCGACATCACCACCATGAACAGCACACCCAGCGCCACGCGCGCCCATGCCAGGCCGCGCAGGATGAGCAGCAGGTTGGGGCGAAGCGGTTGGCTCGTGTTGGCGATGCGGTTCATGGTGCATCAAGGATTGTAGGGCGGCCGGCGGTCGTCCTTACCGCAACATCACCGTCGCGCCGTCAGCCAGGCCAGTGAGAATTTCCACATCGCTTGCATTGCGCAAGCCGGTCGTCACTTCCACCTCCTGGGTCTGATTGCCGCTGCGAACCGTGAGAAACGACTTGCCGCTCACGCTATCGCGGCGCACGGCGCTCGCCGGCACCAGCAGCGCATTCTCGCGGCGGTCCAGCAGAATCGATGCCTTGCCGCTCATGCCGCTGCGCAGCGCATCCACACCCTCATCCAATGACACGCGCACGTTGTAGTTCACCACGCCGTTGATCTTTGTGCCGGTCGATGAGATGCGCTCGACCTGGCCGGCGACACGCTGGCCGGGCAATGCATCGACGGCGATCTCGACTGCTTGTCCCACGCGCAGATGCGTCACATCTAACTCATCCACCGTCACATCCATGTGAAAGCGGTTCGTATCGGCCATGACGAAGGCGCTGCCGGCCGCGCCGGCTGGTGACACGCTTTCACCTTCGCGCACGTTCACGCTACCCAGCACGCCGTCGAATGGCGCGCGCAACACGGCCTGATCCAGCCGGCGCCGGGCTTGCGCCAGCGTAATCTCACTGAGTTTCACAGTCGTCTTCGCACTGTCGAGCGCCACACGCGCCTGCTCGATCTGCGCAGTCAACTGCGCAAGGTCGAAGTCGCGCGCCGGCTGCTGCAAGCGATCAAGATTCGCCTGCGCGGCATCGATGGCCTGTTGCGCAGCGGCGCGGCTGGCGGCATCGGTTGCGCCAGAGAAGCGCGCCAGATTGGCCTGCGCGGCAGCGAGTTGCTGCTCCGCAGCGCGCACCTGCGCCGCGTCGGCGCCCTTTGCCACGCGGTCGTAATTGGCCTGGGCCAGATTGAAATTGTTGGTCGCCTGCTCCAGTTGCAGGGCTTCAGGGCTGGCACCGATGCCAGCGGGATCGCGGCCGGCAGCGCGGTCATAGGCCGACTGCGCCAGCTTCAATGCAGCCTCCGCATTTTGCAATTGTGCCTGCACCGCCGCCAGATCTTCGGCAGTTGGGCCAGCCTTGAGCTTGTCGAGACTGGCCTGCGCGGCATCTACCGCCGCCTGCGCTGCCGCCTCGTCGGTCGATTGCCCTCTGGTCACTTTGGCGTAATTCGCCTGCGCGCTCTGCAGGGCGGCCTCGGCAGCCTTCAGGTCGGCGTCGCGCGTGCCCTCCACCGTGCGGCTGTAATTGGCCTGCGCGATGATGATGGCTTGCTCGGCGTTGCGCACGCTGTTGCGCGCCTGCTCCAATTGCGCCTCGGCCTGGCTCACGCCCAATTGCAGGTCGATGGTCTCCAGCTCAGCCAGCACGTCGCCTTTTTTCACCGCATCGCCAATCTTGACGCGCACCGCGTCGACGATGCCGGCCTGCTGAAAGCTGATCCTGGCCTCGCTGTCGGCAACGATGCTGCCGGTGGCTTCAATCGATTGCTGGATGTCGCCACGCGTGGCGCTGATGGTGTTGGCCGACGCAGTTGGCGCAGTGCAGGCGCTGAGCAGCAATGCCGCCGCAGCAGCCGGCGCAAGGGCGGCAGCCATTCGCTTTGTTTTGGTGTTCACCAATTCCTCCGTGATTGTGTTTTGATATCTATGTTGCCCAGTTCGCACAGCAGGGCTTTTGTTCGAAGCTGGCGCTTTCCGCCATCAACCCGTTGCGCGGCTCTCTCATTGCTCATTTCAGGCATAGGCCAATGCCTCGCGAATGCTGATGTGTGTGGCGCGGCGCGCCGGCGACAGGCTGGCAACCACGCTAACCACACTGACGACCACAAGCCAAAGAACGTAGCCCATCACGTTGACCTGCGGCAGAAAAACGCCCTGGCGCGTAGCCTCGCCAAGCACCTGCCCGAGCAGCGTCGACATCGGCGCGCTCAACGGAAAGGCCACCACCGCGCTCATCAAACCGATGCACAGCCCCTCAAAGACGAACATGAAGCGCAGATCCGGCGACTCCGCGCCCACAGCGCGCATCACCCCCACCTCGCGGGTACGCTCCATCACGCTCAAGCTCATGGTGCCGGCCAGCCCCAACCCGCCCACGATGGCGATCAGCACCGACACCAGAATCATCAGGATAAAGAGGGTGTCGAATGCGCCCAGCACGTTGTTGATCAATGTGGCGCGGCTTTGCGAGGAGACGACAGTGATGTTGGCGTCTTCGAAGGTCTTGCGCAACTGGCCGGCCAGTGCATTGGTGTAGGCTGCGCCGGCATTGTCGGCTGCCACGCGCACCGACGAGGCCATGTCTGGCACGCCGGCCACGCGACTGACCGTCTCGTAGTGGCCGAACGCCTGGCTGCCCAGTCCGTTCATGAAGCCGATGATGCGAAAGGTGTGCGTGTCATCACCGCGCTTGAGCGTGAGTGTGTCGCCCACCTTCAAATCAGGCTCGGATTCCAGGATGCCCTGCGTGACCACCAGTTCGTCGCGCGTCTCACGGCTGTATGGGCTGAGCCAGCGGCTGCCGGCCAGCAGTGGTGGTTTCACGAAGCGCGTGTCCGCCTCACCGCCGCTCAAGGCAATGGTGCTGCCATCGCCGACCTCGCGCACCACTGTCGCCTGTGTGACGATCCAGCCTTCAGCAGCGGTCACACCCGGCGTCTGCATGGCGCGGTTGACGGCGGCGATGCGGTTGATCGGCACGCCAAAGGATACCGTGACATCGGCCACGTTGCCGCCGGTGTTGACGGTCATCGTCGCCGGCATGCCGATGCGCAGGTTCATGATCGAGGTAAAGATGGTGCCGGCGGCAATCAGCGTCAGCATGGTGGCAACCAGCCGCAGGTTGTTGCGAAACAGACTGCGAAATGCCAGCACCATCGTGCGCGGCAGGTTGCCCAGGCGCGCCAGAGCTTTCTCGATCAGGCTGGCGTGCTGGCGCGGCATCACTTCGCTGATGGCCTCTGCGGCAGTCTCGCGCAGCGCCGACCAGATGGGGATCACGGAGAATGCAACCGGCACAAGCATCGCCACAACCGCCTCGACCGCAGCGATGGGCAGCGTGAAGCCGCTCTCCACAAGATCGTAATTCAACATGCCAGTCACCAGGCCGGCGATGGCATGCCCCAGCAGCGCACTCAACGGCATCGCAATCAGCAGCGCCATCACGCCCAGGCTGGCCATCATCGACAGATACACGCCGAAGATCTGCAGACGATCCGCGCCGACGATCTTCATGATGCCGATGATTTTCTTCTGCGAGAGCAGCAGGCCGTTGACGACATTGATGATGAGCAGGCCGCTCATCACCAGCGCCACCCCGCCCACCATCACGATGATCACCAGCACGCCGTTGATGATCGAGGCAGCCCAATGCTCGCCGCGCTCGTTTACGTCGATGCTGCGCACCGTCAGCCCACGCAGGTTGATGCGGTCGCGCAGGCGATCAGCAAGGGCATATTTCTGGGTGGCGGTGGTGCCAGGCGTGGTGCGAACAAGCAGGCGCGTCGGCTGCGCTGGCACATGCAGGTCAGCCAGCGTGCGCTCGGAGATGTAGAAATTCAAGCGCGTGGCCGCCGGCCCGCCAGGCACGTTGACGTCATAGAGCTTGCCGGTGTAGCGCGGGTCAAACACCTCGTCGGTGCTTAGCTTGACGCGCACGATGTCGCCATCGTGAAATGAGACGCCCAGGCCAGGCGTGATCCCGGCGCCGCTGGTGCTGCCGCGCTCGATGGCGATCTCGCCGCGCTGCTGCGGGAAAGCGCCGGCGACCAGATTGATCTTGTTCAGGTCGATTGCGCCGTAATCGTCGTGGGCGTAGAGCGTGATGTCCTGCTCTTTGCCATCCGGCTTGATGAGCGTGCCGTAGAGGACGGTCTGGCCGGCGGCATCCTGCACGCCGGGTTGCGTCTTTGCCCAGCGCACCAGATCGCGGTCATACGGGGTCAGGTCGAGCGTGATATCGGCTGGCTTGCTGGACGTGTAGGCCAGATCGAGGTTCTTGAGAACGGTCTGGCCGGCGATCAGCATGCTGCCAAAGGCGATCACGCCGACAGCAATGGACAACACCGACAGGATGGTGCGCGCCTTGTTATCCCACAGGTCGCGCAGCACTTTTTTCCAGCGAGGTGGCAGCATGAGATCGTGAATTACTTCACCGCGTGATCACTCACCAGCATGCCGTCGGCGATGGTGATGACGCGGTGCAGGCGCGAGGCCAGCTCGTTGTCGTGCGTGACCATCAGGAATGTCTTGCCCTCGGCCACCAGATTCTCGAAGAGTTGAAAGACAGCGTCGGCAGTCTTGCTGTCGAGGTTGCCGGTCGGTTCGTCGGCCATGATGATGGGCGGGTCGGTGGCGAGCGCGCGGGCGATGGCAACCCGCTGCGCCTGGCCGCCAGAGATTTGTGAGGGCAGCTTGTTGGCTTGTTCGGCCATCTCCACATGATCCAGCAATGCCAGCGCGCGCTCGCGGCGCTCCTTCGGCTTGTACATGCGGCAGAAGTCCATCGGCAGCATGACATTCTCGACGACGGTGAGCGTGGGCAGCAGTTGGAAGAACTGGAATACCACGCCCATGCTGCGGCCGCGCCAACGCGCCATGCTGTTTTCGTCCAAGCCGTGGATGGCGTGGTCGTTCACCCAGATCTCGCCGGCGCTGGGCCGGTCGATGCCAGTGATCATGTTGATGAGCGTGCTTTTGCCGCTGCCGCTCTTGCCGACCACACCGACGAACTCACCCTTGTCGATGGTGAGGTCGATACCCTTGAGGGCGAAGAAGTCGCCGGCGTCGGTCTTGTAGGCTTTCTTGACCCCGCTGAGGCGCATGAGCGCGCCGGCGGGGCCTGCCGCTGGTGGCGGCGTGTTTTTGTGTTTGCCAAACATGATGAAAGGTCGCCATCATGCCAGCGTGCAGGCAGTTTTGCCAGTGAGGACTGTCATTGCGCGAGGCGCGCCGGCATGACAAATGTCATTTTGCCTTCATCCCATCGCACTTCGCCCACATCTCCACGTAGTCATTCGCCGAACGGAAGAGCGGCGCGAGGTCCTCAGTGCTCAGACCGCTGTTCACCATGTCTTGCAGAAAGTCAGGCAACAGGCCGTAGTGGGCAAAGCCGTCAATGTTGATGTCGAAATCGCGCCGCCGGCCAGCGCGGTCGCGCACCAGCGGCGGGTTGTCGCCATCCATCGCGTCCCAGCGATCCAACACGCCCTTGATCTCGCCAACCAGATCGAGGAGATCGTGATCCGCACCCTCGCCGGCGCCCTCGCCACCCTCCACCATGCCGGTGTTTGCCATGTAAGCCGCGCGCATCTCGTCATCCCACGCGCGCACTTCCTCGGCCGGCCAGCCACCCGGCTCTGTGGCTGCGAACAACCCGCCGGCCATCGCGTCCACGCGCTTGCGCACCCATGGCCACTGGTCAGCCTCCAGCGATTTGCGCAGGCTGCCGCTCGGCGCATCGTCATCGGGATGTTCGTTTGCGCGCGGGTCGAAACCGGCCTTGAACATCGCCACTGCCTGCCAGATTTCGCGCTCGCGCTCGGTGTAACCGCCTGGCCCGCTCTCCAAAAAGCGGAACCAGCGGTAGTCGCGGATCGGCGTGTCATAGGCCACGCCATTGCATTGCGCGTTGATCTCGGCGCGCCGCTGCGATGCGCGCACATCATCATCGCTCGCGCCCCACGCGGCCATCGTGCCAAAGCGCGGGCAGGGCAGCGCCGCCGCGCCATTGATGTCGCTGCCGATGGCCACATTGCGCCGGCCCATCTTGTCCAGCGCATAGACATATGCCTGCGCCCAGGACGTGCTGCTGCCGCCACACGGCCTCGGCACCTTGTGCGCCAGTGCAGGCGCGGCCTGCTGCAAGCCGGCGATATCGCCCTGATTCAAGATCGGTGCGATGATGCCGCCCAATTTGGCGATGCGCTCGATCTGGTCAGCGCGCTTGCCCAACTCATGCGCCACCTTGTGCACATCACCGGTGCCAAATGAATGCACGTGATCCGGCTCAAACTCCTGCACCGAGAAAAATTGCAAATCGCGGAACCATGCATGCGACGACATCACGGGATAGCCATGCGCCTCCGCCAGATCGAGCGCGGCGTCGAGTGTCTTCTGTGACATATGGTCGATGTCGATCAGCATGCCGCGCTTCATCATTTCCTCCAGCAGCATCTGGCCAAAGAGATTGAGCGTGCGCTGGTTGGCGTG
>JBDHWI010000111.1:0-13439 GCA_039810125.1 Thermoflexales bacterium
TCCACCACAAGGATGCGGCGATAGTCGGGCATTGCACCGCGAATAATAGTCCTGATCTCTGAGAACAAAATAATGCCTGCGTGAAGCGAACCCTTGAAGCGTCTGCGCCGGCGCGCATCATCTCTTAATGGTGGATGACGAAAAAAGAAAGACCCTGTGAGTTCAGTCACACAGGGCCTCAGTTGCCGAAGGTGGGGCATGGGGACAATGTTTGGGCTGTCACGTCACAAGTCAAGTGGTGGGTGAAAGCACTCCGAACATCTAATGCTCGATAACACTCTTAGATTCCATATCGAACTTCCACTTGGTCGCATATCTATTCCCAAGTGAGTCCACGAAATAGCAACTGACCTTCACTCTTCCTTCTAATCCCTGTTGTGTGAATATTGAATGAATGGTTTCGCAGGGGCAAAGAATATTCACCTGTTCAGCAATTTGTAATTCCTTGGGTAGCTCAGGCGAACCTATAAGTTGGCGATTTTTGTTGGGTAGAACAAGTATAAGTGAGCGCAAAGTAACCACGCGGGAGCCGGCATTGGTTGCTGAAAATATTACCAGTGGCTCCGTTGGAGTAAGCTCGCCACGCCCTTCACTATAAATTGATCCCCCAGACACATCAACTTTTATACGTGCTTGACTGGCATCCCTAGACTGTTTGAGAGCGACAAGCACCGCAGCGAATGTGGCGATAGCACCCAACCACTGTCCAATAGCCGCTATAGCGTTCCAGTTCCAATCATTGATGTTGGGAACCATACGCTGAAATGCTATCAGAAACCTTGACTTCATCAAGACAATAGCTTAATATAAGTCCACTTAGCGTAAGCAATCAGGACTTCACCATGTCAAAGGCACTCATACCCACTCAGCCGGCACCCGTTGACCATCAAGCCGCTCGCGCCTATCTCGCCAGCCTCAAAAGCGACACTGGCCGGCGCGCGATGGATTCAGCCCTGCGCAAGGTGGCGCGGCTGATGGGCGCGCCAGACATTCACGCCGTCAACTGGGCAACGCTCAACGCCGCCAACGTCAAAGCCATTGTCGCTCAGATCGGCGAGCAACGCATTGAGCGCGGCACACGCGCCGGCGAGCGGCTGGCACCTGCGAGTGTTGCCACCGTGCTGAACGCCATCAAGGGCGTGGCAAAGGCAGCTTGGGAGCGCGAGAGCATCACCACCGACACTTGGGAGCGCATCCGCGATGTGAAGCCGCCGAAGGGCAGCCGCCTGCCGGCTGGCCGTGATGTGGACGCCGGCGAGCGCGCTGCACTGATTCAGACGGCAGCCCACGACACCACGCCAGCCGGCGCGCGCGACACAGCCATGATTGCGATGCTCATTGCCACCGGCATGAGGCGCGGCGAAGTCGTGGCGCTGAAACTGCGCGACATCGATCTTGAGACGGGTCGCATTCATGTCATTGGCAAGGGCGACAAGGAACGCACCGCCTACCTGCGTAATGGCGCGATGCGCGCCCTGCGCGATTGGCTGGCGGTGCGCGGTATGCAGGCCGGCGCGCTGTTCTGCGTCATCAACAAGGGCGGCGCAATCTTCATCGAGCGACACATGACGACCACCGCCCTTCATCTCATCCTGCAAAAGCGCGCAACCCAGGCCGGCATCAGCGACCTGACCGCGCACGATTTCCGGCGCACCTTCGCCGGCGAGTTGCTCGATGCTGGGCAGGACATCAGCACAGTGGCCGCCATGCTCGGCCATGCCGATGTGAAGACGACGGCGAAGTATGACCGGCGCGGTGAGTGGGCGAAGGAGAACGCCGCCGCATTCATCAGTGTGCCGTATTACGGACGCCAGCCGGCAGAACGATAATCCACACCTTCAACATGACAACAAAGCTGTATTGCTACGTGGATGAAACAGGTCAGGACACGCAAGGCAGGCAATTCATCGTCGGAATGGTCTTCATTGATGACAGCCGTGACGAGTTAAGCGAGACGTGCAAGCGCATCGAGGTTGACACCGGCAAGCGCAACAAGTGGAGCGACACACCCGATGCAGTGAATGTCGCCTACATGCGCGGCATGATCGCCCTGCTTGCCAGTGCCGAGATACTTCAATACGCCGTGTATGAAGGCATCTACGATTACATCGGCTGTGCAGTGGATGCAATTGCTTGCGCGGCGCTGGCGTTTGGACATCCCGACACATTCACCGTAAATGTCATGTATGACGCACTACAGCCAAGCGATGAACAGAAGGTGGCCGTTGCCCTGCGTGGTCGTGGTCTGAGAGTCAGCAAAGTGCGCGGCATCCGCAGAGAGCAAAACGAACCACTGTTGCGGCTGGCTGATGGTGTGTGCGGCCTTGTGCGCGATGCCCACGCCGGCAAGGTCGAACACAAGGCGCTGATGCAGACAGGGTTAAGCCGGCGTGCTTTGGTGAATGCGAAGGCAGAGTGAGGTGAGACGCGCACGGCAGGATTTCAACCTGCTTGCCCGATATTTCTGCCGAATCGTCCCCGCCATACGGCGGCTGATTTCGGGACTTTCGCGCCTTTACAGCGACACCATCACTCAAGGCGATGGATTCGTGTTCGCACCACGATGCGCGCGCGTCTCTTGTCGGAAAGTATATCAGCGGCACATGAGCGCGGCTTGAGTGCCAGATGATGATAGTTCGGTGCGCCGCTCCGCCGAATGTGAATCCTTGATGTGAATATTTCCCGCCCCAGCGCCGGCGCGATGCCATCGCGAGTAGCACAAGTGTTTCAATTCGCCGTAGAATTCACCCGTGAGGAAAACGAATAACGCCCGCTTCAAGTTTGGCAACAGAGCGGACGCTATTCAAAGTGAATTTGCATGGCAGATGATAACCCCAACCTGACGGACACGCCATCGGACAACGGCGCGGGCATCACAGACACTCAAGCAATAGTGCAAGGGACTGTCCTTGTAACAGGCTCACACTTCCGCACACTATTTTTCAAGTGCAACAACCACAAGATTAGCCAAGCATTGGCATCCTTATCTGCCGGCTGGGATGGTTGGGAGACCAATTCGGGGTTGCGTGTGGCGTGGCGTTATCAAAGCAGCACACTCACCCCGCGACTTAATCTCGATGTGTTGAATGATCCCCTCTATCCTCATCAATACACGCTGGGAACCATTGAGGCGGTCGATTTGCCAGATGACACATGGGCTGTAACGTTCACCAAATACAAGTGGATTCCCTTATACAGTCGTGAATCGCAAGCAGAACTTGATCGGCAAAAGTTGCGCCAAGAGCTTTTTGAGGAACAAACATCAGGAGTGGAATCCCACTTGTGCGATGGGCAATCACTCGATAGGGTTACACAAGGTATTACTCAGCTAAAGGGACTTCGCTGGGTGACAGTCGTAGACCATAGCTGCCATGCTGACGGCTTGCCGGAGCTAGAGATTGAATGTGCCGGCACCTCCGAGCAAGTCCGTTTGGCAGTCGCGAACCTAACCGCACAATGGCGCTATGAAGGCCGAATCCATCGAGTAACACCCAAAGCTGATGGCTCCTATTCCATCTGGAGCAAGCCGCATGGTTGGCATCAGTCGGACATCCCTGCTGACGTTAAACTCGATTTGAGTCATCGGGAATGCGGTGAGCTATGGGTGATCGACCGACCAGACGGCAAGGTGAATCTTATCTTTCGAGCGATTCAGAAATCCACTTCGGTAGATTGGTTGAAGCGATGGCAGGTTGCGCTGCCATTTGTGTGCTGGGCCGTCCGAGAATTGATCGACCTGAAGTTCATTGATGATTACAGAACCTTTACCCTTCCACAAGCCTTCAGCAGCGCAGTGCTTGAAAATGATCCTGAGCTATTGCCGCCCGTCCCGACCGATGAACCTGCGTCCTTCCAATATCCATTACAAAGCCAGAAGGGAGCATTCCCAATGCACGGATATGGCGGGGACATGCTCTTCCCCTCAGACGCGCCGACTCTCTTTCAACACGTTAGCAGGTTTTTGAAAGGGCAAAAGAATACGGCCTATGTCCAGCCCACAGCGGACGACATTTCTTGGCATATCCAATATCACACGTTTGAAGAGGATGAGCCGATCAGGGGCTTGGAGTATGTGGCCGAACTCAGGGCATTCTCCATCCCGCTGGAGCATGGGAAAGATAAGCCCAGAGTCTGGCGCTATGACCCTGAAGAAAGTATGTCATTGGCGAAAGCCGATGTTTCTGTTCGGCTAAAGCGCGTCAGCGACTCAAGCTGTCTGGTAATAACGAATGGCTGGACGCAGGCCGGAAAGCGTGTGCTTGAGAAGCTGAACGAATACATCAAGAAGCTGTATCCGCCCGAAAAGTATGCGCCCTTATCAAAAGCAACTGATGAGGCCGGCATCGAGAAAACCAACACCGGAGAGGAAGGAGTTGGCACGTCTCCACTCGTTGGGCAGCCGAATCACGACATACAGAAAAGGCGGAATGCCATTCGGGAATTACTATCAAAGTCCAACTACATGGATTTTCAGTTGGTTCAATTGCTGAACGAGAAATATGGAATTGATGCTTCCGAGGCGACTGTCAAGCGAGATCGTATGGCTCTAGGATTATCCAAGCGGTAGGTGCAATGAGCCATCAATGACCTGTCGATGACCTGAGATTGACCTCTCCCTGAGCCGTCATCAACTCTGGAACGCATTACGCTAGTTGCGTGATGCGTTCTAGCTTTTCCTACACTCCCAAGACGCGGTTCACCCTGTTGGTGAGCGAAGACGAATTCGCTGCCCTCGTCCGGCTCGCCGATGCCGAGCGCCGGCCACTACGCGACCAAGCCGCCCTTCTCATTCGGCATGAGCTTGAACGCCTCGGCTATATCCAAAAAGAAAGCCCCGACGCTGTGAACGCCGGAGCCAATGAATCATCGCGTGCAGGCGATGACGTTGATGCCATTATCAGCGCCGCCCTGCCCGCGTCAATCAGCGGGAGCGGCCATGCGCAACGCTGATTCACTTCTTCGGCCTGCGCGCCGGCGTGCCACGTGTCTTCTCTTTCGGCAGGGACTCTACAGCCTTACGGCTGGTGTAGCGCCTCGGTCTTTTATCTTGCAGCTTGCCCACAGGCGGGAACTGATACCAGGGCAACGATCCACGATCAAGCATGCTTCCAATGACGGACACGCTTCGGTCGCTGATCCGTGCAGCTTCATCAAGGCTAATCAGGTCTGCCTCATCAACATTTGCCCGCTTGGTTGTGCGGATTACTTCCAGCATTTCAATCACTCACTCAGTGTAATAGGTCACTTGACTAAAAGAAGCTTATCTACTAAGCTTAATTTTGTCAATAAGAAATCGGGCGCTGTGGTGCTTGCAACACCAACAACGCCCTGACCAAGTTCAAAAGGAATCTTTGAAAATGGCTAAGCACAATTCTCCCCGCTCGAAGCACAACTCGCAATCAGCCGCCCGCATCGAATCCGCGCCGGCACCCGAAGCCGTCCGCGCGCTGGTCTGGGACTGTGAGGCCGCCACCCAGCAATGGCTGGACAGTCGCGCGCCGGCAGACATCCGCACCCTCGCGCACTTCGCACAGATCGGGCGCGAGTGGCTGGCGCAGTGCGACCACACCGACAGCCCCGCCACCCGTGATTACTTCCAGTGCAGCATCAATGAGGCCATGCCCGCAGCCCAAGCCGCGCTCGCCGACCGCAACTCCGCGCCGGCCACGCCGCATGTGGTCACGCCGGTCTACCCGCTCTTCTTCCTGCGCATGATGGAAGCCGCCGCGCGCGAGGCACTCCACGAATGGCTGACGGCCAACGCCCCTGCCGAAATCATCGCCCTCTTTCAGGCGATGGAAGTCTTTGAATGTCTGCAAGACATGCCCGACTTCTGCACCGCCGAAGAATCCGCCCACTGCATCCGTGACATCGCCATCGTCAAGAAGCAGCTTGGCCTGAGCGACTGGCCGGATTTCATCACCACCCAGCCCGACGAAACGGCAGATGGAATGGGGGTGGCGGGATGACAACCCTTGTGAAGCTACCCCTGACCGGCTCAGACCCATGTCTTGATTCAATTTCAAGCTACCTTGAAGCCCCTCGTTTTGCCAAAAAGGTATCTGGCGTCCTTTCGCTGCGCAAAGCCCTCAGAATGAGCGCTGCGCAGTTTGCCAGTTTGCTGGCGCAATACGCCGGCAAGACCTACGACCGCCGCACCATCTACAACTGGGAGCGCGCCGAGCGCCAGCCGCTCGCCCTGCCGCCCCACTACTGGCGCAAGTTGTATGCCTCCGCGAAGGCCATCGCCGCCATGCACCGGCTCATCACCGATCTGGTGGCGTGGGCAAGCAATGGCCGCTACCGCGCCCGCGTCACGGGCAAGCGCATCTGGCGCGTGAAGCTCATCGCTTTGCGCGCCATCACGAAGGAGGTTCATCCATGAATCAGTCAATCCACGTCGAACCCAAAGACATCTGCGAGGGCGACATCACCGCGATGGTGAAGGCGCTGCTGGCCTGCGCCGGCGCGCCGCTGGCCGTGCGCTGGGCGCAGATCGTGCGGGAGGGTGGCGACCGCGCCGCCCATTCCCACAAGGACGGTGAGCATGAGTGAACTCCTCGCGGCAGCGCTTGGCTATGCGCAGCGTGGCTGGCAGGTTTTCCCCTGCAAGCCGCTGGGCAAGCAACCGGCCACGCCGCACGGCTTCAAGGACGCCACCACCGACGCCGCGCAAATCCGGCGCTGGTGGGCAGCCATGCCCAGCGCCAATATCGGCCTGCGCACCGGCGCAGCGTCTGGCGTCTTCGTCATCGACATCGATGTAAAGGGCGGTGTGCCGGGCTACGACCACTGGCTGGCGCTGTGCAAGGCGCATGACTGGCGCTCCACGCCACACGTCCTTGCAGCCGGCACGCCATCGGGCGGGATGCACAGTTACTTCGCCCAAGTCGAAGGCATCGGCATCGCGCGCGGCAGCCTGCCGGCTGGCATCGATGTGCGCGGCGATGGCGGCTACGTGCTGCTGCCGCCGTCCGATGTGGATGCGCCGACCACCCGCATCATCAACGGCGCGCGGCTGCCCTATTCATGGCTGTATCCCGATGCCACCGCCATCATGTCCGCGCCGGCGTGGCTGGTGGATATGCTGCGCTCCAAGACTGCCCAGCCCATCATCGAGCGCAGGGCGCAGGTGCAGATCGAGCCGAAGGACGCGCTGCCCGCCAACGCTGCCGCCATCGAAGGCGTGCTGCGCGTGCTGGCCGAGGCCGGCGAGGGCGAGCGCAACAACCGGCTGCTGTGGTGTGCCTGCCGGCTGTTCGATCATGGGCTGGCTTCGGCGCAGGTCGAAGCGCATCTGCTGCCGCTGGCCGCACAAGTGGGGCTGCCGGAGCGCGAAGCCGTGAAGACGATTGGCAGCGCGGAGAAGCAGGAACGCCGGCCAACCGATCAACCGGACTATGCGCCGCAGGAGCGCAAGCCGGCATCATTCCAGCGCCGCAACCAAGCGCGCCTGCGCCGGCTGGGGGTGAAATAGTGGCAGCCGTCAAGGAAGCCCTCGCGCCATCGGTGAATGGTCACGCCGGCACGGCAGTGCAAGGGGCTGCGCTGCAGCCCTACCGCGCCATCAGCGCGGTCGATCTGCGCACGCTGGATGTGCCGCCCATCCAATGGCTCGTCGCAAACATCATTCCGCGCGGCTTGCTCTCGGCCATCGTCGCGCAGAGCGGCACCGGCAAGACATGGCTCATGCTCATGCTCGCCCGCGCGCTGGCGACGGGTGAGATGTGGGTGGAGCGTTACACAACCTGCCGCTGCGTGGTGGGCATCCTTGACTTGGAAGGGAACTATGCCAGCCTGAAGCAGCGCTGGCTTGATCTTGAGGCCGGACATGGACGACTGAACGACGAAGCGGCCCAGTGCATCTTCTTCCTGTCAGACATCGGCGGCGTGAATGTGCTGGACAAGGACACCGCCGCCCGCATCGAAGCGAGCATCCGCGCCAACAGCATCGAGGTGCTATTCGTGGACACGCTCAGCCGGACACACGACCTTGACGAGAACTCCGCCGACATGCGCATCGTGATGATCGAACTGGAGCGCATCGCCCGCAACACCGGCTGCACCATCATTCTGGCGCACCACGCCGGCAAGGATGGGGCGCGCGGCGGACGTGGCAGCAGCGCCATCAAGGACGCCTTGCAGCATGAGTTGACGCTGACGCCCATCGAGCAAGACGGCGTGGTGACTGGCGTCAAGATCGCGCTGACCAAAGCCAAGAGCGCCCCGCTCATCAAGCACATGATGACCATGCACATCGAACCGCTGGCCGAACATGCCGGCGTGAAGCTGGTATTCGATGACGAGGTGCCACAAAAAGGGCGACCATCAAAAGACGATGCCATCGAAGGCTACCTTCGCAAGCATCTCACCGACCCGCACCCCAAGATTCAGGTCATCAATTCTTTGGTTGAAAACGATGTTTGCTCGAAAGGCAAAGCATCTGAATTCATCACTCAGGCAATCGAAGAAGGAAAGATGACATGTGATGGCAAAGGGCGCATTCAGTGGAGAGGTTCAGAAATACCTTTCTGAACTTCAGAAACGTTTAATGAACTGAGGTTTTCAGAAGTTCATAAATCCCCACACCCCTAGGGTGTGGGGTTTATGAACTGAACCTTGAACCAGATGCAGACGAACCAGAAAGCCGCAGCCCGAAATATGCAGCCCATGTGATGCACAGGGCAGAGGAGTGAATGCAGGATGAACACGCAACACGCGCTCGACAAGATCGAAATCCACATCCGTGCGCTGGCCGCTGCCGCAGCACAGGCGCAGCTTGCCTTTGGCGGAAACGCCAATAAGCGCGGTGCCGGCGACTGGAGCGACCACTACGACGTGCTGGCGCGCAACCTGGCCGAGCCGGCGCTGGATGAACTGGCGACGCTGCGCCGTGTGCTACACGCGGGGCACATCCCCGCCACGAAGGAGTGACCAGATGGGATGGGAGAACCGCAACGGGCGGCGGGTTTACTACCGCAAGAAGCGCATCGGCAGGCGCGTGGTCAGCGAATACGTTGGCAGCGGTGAAGCCGCATCCATGCTGGCGATCTTGGACGAGCATGAGCGCGACAAGGCCGAACTCAAACGCCGCGCGTGGCGCAAGACCATCGAAAGCGATGCCGGCATCGAGTCCCTGATGCGCGACGCCGGCCACATCGTCAAGACGCTGACCGACGCCACGCTGGCCGCAAATGGATATCGCCGGCACAAAGGCCAGTGGCGCAAGCGCAGGAGCAAATAGCCATGAGCGAAGAAACACAACTGACCCAACCCAGCAAGGACGACGCCAGCGCCTTCGTCGCGGCGCTGCGCAAGGTTGAGGTGGACAAGCCCAAACCGGAGGACGTGCAAAACCTCAGACGGCTGCTGAAGTCCAACGACACCTATTGGCAACTTGCCGGCGACTTGATGCAACAAGCCCAGCGCAGCGCACTGGCAACCATGAACGCCGGCAAGAGCAAGACGCTGATGACTGAGAGCGTCGAAGAAGGGATGCATCACATCCGGCGACAACTGGACTACGCCACTGCGCCCATGCTGGAGAAGCTACTTATCGAGCAAATCGTCACGGCGTGGCTGCGGCTCGGCATCTGCGAGATGCAATTCAGCACCCGCATGGCCGGCGACCTCACCTTTGCGCAAGGCGATTACTGGAATAGAGCATTGGATGCAGCGCAGCGCCGCTATCTGCGCGCCGTCGAGACGCTGGTGCGCGTGCGCCGGCTCAAGCTGCCGGCCTTGCAGGTCAACGTGGCGCAGTCCGGTGCAAAGCAGTTGAACGTGACTGCCGCAAATGACAAGGGGGCATGAGATGGACAAGATTAACAAAGCCGCCGCCGCAGGAGTGATCTTCTTTTCGGTGGTGCTGGCTGGGTTCGTCGGCATCAAGGTCGATCCAACAACCATCGCACTACTGGGCGGCGCATTTATCGGTCTGGTCGTCGCAATTCCAACCACCGCGCTCATCATGGTGATTGGCCTGCGTGATGAGCGCCGGCAGGATGCGCCGCCAGCACAGCCAAAAACGCCTGAACAGCCACAGTTCTGGAACACTCAGCCGCCACAGGTTACGCACAACCATTTCCACGATCACAAATACATCGTGGTGGTGCAAGTGCCGGCGAATGCAGATGATGTGCTGAAGCGCTGGACGGTGGCGCGTGAATTGAACACCACGCCGACCCATGCTCAACACATGATCGACGCCGGCGAGGTGCGATTTACCCAGCAACTGCCCACGCCCAAATCATCATGAAACCGTTCCTGTTGTGCATCGGACTCATCACGCTGCTGGCCTGCGCCGACGTAGCCACCGCGCAGACACTCACGCCGCCAGAGGCGAAGGCGACGCTGGCAGCGGCCCGCACTCAGGCCACCAGCATCAGCGAACTGGCAACGGCCAACGCGCCCACCAGCACGCCTACCGGCACATCTACACCAATGCCATCGCCAACGCTGACCGCCACGCCGATGCCCACCAGCACGCCGGAGCCGACCGCAACCATACAGCCGAGTGCAACGAATACCGCACTGCCCACGATGACTGCAACCACGACACCAACGCCGCAATCCGTCATTCAGGCGAGCGCGCAGGAAGGGCTGCCGGCTTCGCTGCAATGCGTCATCTTCGCCGGCGTGGTCATCGTCATCTTGCTCATCTGCTATCGCATTCTGCTGCCTACATTCAGGAGATAAGGCATGAATTCACCAGTCACAAATGACACCTATCAGGAATCCCGCCCAGGGCGGTTGGAGACTATCTTTCGCCTGATGATCGTGGGTAGCATCGTGCTGACGATCATTGCCACGCTGGCCTATCTCCTTCTCAATCAGGCTGTGAGCGCCGTTGTCAAGACGCCAGAGGAAGCCCAGGCCATGACCTCACTCATGTGTGTGGGCGGGGTGGGCGTGATGCTGGTGGTGACGCTCATTGTCGGCTCCATGTATCTCATGCTCAACCGCACATTGGCGGTGGCCGTGAATACGGACGGCATGAAGGCCATGCTGATGAGTAGCGCGCAGAATCAGGCCGCCGATGCCGACATCAAGCGCGCGGCGGTGCTGGCGCTGCGCAATGGGCAAGGCTACCGCGAAGCCTATCAACCACCGACGCCGGCACCCGTGCAGCTTGCGCCACCACAATCACAACCCATCAACGTGCCGCGCTACAGCGTCAACGCCGAGCCGCGCCCGTGGGGAGAATCCGTCAAACCCCGAACACAGTTGGAGACGACCATCGCCGATGATGAGACCGGCCAGTATGAATCGCTGACGGTGCCGCTGATTGCCTTGATGAAGTTTGCGGCGCTCGAAGGGCCGAGCCGGCAGGAGTGGGGGGGCAAGCGCGAAGTCTACGGCGACTGCGCCAAGTTCTTCGAGGCGCATGGCATGTTGGAACGCCAGCCCAGTGGCGGTTACAAGTGGCGCGGCGAGTATCCCAAGATGGCGCGCCGCGACTGGTTGATGCAGTTTGAACAGTAGCCACTTCACCTGTTAGCAGGCAATTATGACGATGCACTATCTTCCTCTATCTTCCGCGTTTGTGGGGCTTCCCTGCCCCGCCCCAGCAGGGCAGGCTACCGGCTCAAAAAGAGCGCGCACCCCGTCACCGGTGACAGGTGACAGGGTGACCGGTGACGGGGTGACGGGCTGGAAAACAAGCCAAATGACAGGGGTGACGGGCTGATGAGACAGCGAGAAGGCCATGAAACTGGAATCACAACGTGAAAAGGCGGTGATCTTGCCGACCGCGCCCCTATACTGGCTTGACGACCCGGATTGTGTCGCGCTGTGTGAGGACATCGCAACCCTATGCCAAGAGCTATCCAGAAACAACCCAGCCGCCGCATTGCCCTCTGCTACGCGCGAAAGAGCGTAGTCCGTTCCGGCGTGGACTACGTGAGCATCGAGAATCAACACGCCTTTGTGGAAGCTGAGGCCGAGCGGCGCGGCTTCGTGTGCGAATGGTTTGAGGATGTAGACCGCAGTGGACGCACAGAACGCCATCGGCATGGCTGGCTCGCGCTGAAGCGGCGTATAGCTGACACAGACGTAGCTGCCGTGATAGTGTATCGGCTTGATCGAGCCGCGCGCAGTATGCAGGACATCTCGGCATTCATCAAGGAATGCGACCAGCACAGCGTAGCCTTCATCACGGCTGACAATGCAGTGGACACGTCACAAGGCAGCGCACTGCGCACCGTGTTTATTCACGTCTTGGGATCCTTGGCTCAATTTGAGAGTGACATTGCAAGTGAGCGCATGAAGGACTACGTTGCCGGCAAAGATCGCGCCGGCTTGCGGCACGGCAGAACACCCTTCGGCACCAAGCGCACCGGCGAGGGCTACGACGCGCAGTTTGAACCCAACGAAGATGCAGCAGCAGCGGTGCGCTGCTTGCAGGTGTATGCAGCCGGCATGAGCTATGACACCGGCGCGGCGAAGTTGAACGAAGAAGGCATCTTGTTTCGCGGGCGCAACGGCTTGCCAAAGCGCTGGGGCCGTGAGAGTGTGCGGACGGTGGTTGGAAACGTGCTGCATTACGTGGGCTACCATGTGCCGAACACGGGATGGGATGCGAAGGCTGACCGCATCAAGTTGACCGGCGAAGGGGATTATGTGGATCGCTGGGCAGCCAGTCTAGGGGCATGGCTCTCGCCGGCCATCCAGCCGATCATTGACCGCAGTTTGGCGAATGCCGTGATCGAGCGCCGCTACCGGAACCAGATTGCAGGGCGACCGGCAGCCGACAAACCGTATCTGCTTGCGCCCATCGTGACGTGGCGAGGCCGGCGATTGCGCGGGCGCATCCGACCTTATGGCCGTTTCTACGCCACCTATAGCGGCAAAGGCGTGCAACTGGATGCGGACAAGGCCGAAACTTTCATCATCGATAAGTTGACTGGGCTGCAATTCCCACCGGAGATGGTGCAGCGCATCCGCGAGACGCTGCTACAGCGCATGAGCGCCGACCGGCTGGCGCAACTCAAGGCGCGCGTGAGCGAAGCCGAGCGCGGATTGTCTACGCTGGCCGACGTGCTGCTGGCAAATCGCATCAGCCGGCAGGACTACGACCGCAAGTTTGACGAGTTGACGCGCGAGAAGCGTGCAGCCGAGAACGAACTGGCGCAACCTACCGAAGTCGAGCAAGCCTTGCGGATGCTGGCCGACTTGGGCGGCATGATTGGCTTGATGCGGCCAGAGATGCAGAAGCGAAACATTCACCGCATCTTCACAGCGATAGAGTTGAACGACGAAGGCGAAGCGATCAAGGTGGAAGTGAAGGCATGGGTATCAAGGGCATTCGCAGAGGTTGCAGCAGCCCTTGAAGCCTACGAAGCGAGACAAACAGCCCAAACATTGCCGAAGGTGGGGGTCGAACCCACACTCCTATCACTAGGAACGCGATTTTGAGTCGCGCGCGTCTGCCAGTTCCG
>JBDHWI010000112.1:0-13387 GCA_039810125.1 Thermoflexales bacterium
CCGGGGCCGGTGATCGTGCCGCTCAACTCATCCCAGTGCTTCCAGGTGATTGGGTTGAGCAGTTTCATCGTTTCACCGACGATCTTGAACGTCTGGCGATTGGCCGGCTTCTGGTTGGGGTCCTGGAAGGCCGGTGAGTTCACCATCGACTTGAGCGCCGGGAAGATGCCGCCCGACTTGGCGTAGATCGCCTGGCCGCCCTCGGCGCTCTGCAGGAACTGCATGAAGGTCCAAGCGGCTTCCTTGTTCTCGCTCTTCGCGCTCATGTGCCACGATGCGCCGGCGGCCTCAGCCACGCGCTTGCCGCTGGCTGCGAGTGGGATTGGCGCGATGTCGTAGTTCAGGTTGGCTGCGTTGAATGCAGGAATGCGCGAGGCGTTCTGCAGGATCATCGCCACCTTGCCGGATTGGAAGGCGGCTGAGTCACCACCGCCCTGCGCCAGATCCGCCGGCTTCATGATGAAATTCTTCTCGATCATGTCGTGGAAGAAAGTCAGCGCTTCCAGCGATTGCGGCGTGTCGAGGATGCACTTGGTTGGATTGGTGAAGTCGTCGACATAGCCGCCGCCATTCGCCACCAGCCACGCATCGTTCTTGCCGGCTTCCATGCCCAGCGCATAGCGCGTCACGCGGCCATTGCTCTCGATCTTCGAGAGCTTCTCGGCAGCTGCGGTCAGATCTGCCCACGTCCAGGCTTCGGTGGGGTAGGCCACCTTGGCCTCATCGAAGATGTCCTTGTTGTAATACAGGATGCTGGCGTCGGCGTCGCGCACGAGGCCATACACTTTGCCGTCCACCGTGGTGCGATCCAGGATGCCGGGCCAGTAGTCGTCAAAGCTGTAGCCGGTCTGCTTGGCCCATGGATCAAGGTCTTCGATCACGCCCTGCCGCACGAGGTCTTCGACGTTAAAGCCATAGAAAAACACGTCGTACAAGCCCTTGTCGCCGCTGGCGATGAGCGTCTTGAGCTTGGTGTTGTAATCGTCCCAAGGCGAGGTGACGATCTCGACCTTGATGTTGGGGTTCTTCGCCATGAAGGCGTCGGCTACGGCTTGATGCGCCTTCAACTCTTCGGCATCGCCCCACATGGCCCAGCGAATGGTGACCGGACCGCCGGCGGTCGCTGCAGTGGCTTCTGGCGCAGCGGTGGCCGCGGCCGGGGCAGTGGTGGCTGCTGGTGCAGCCGCCGGCGGCGCAGCGCAGGCAGCCAGTGTGATGGCGGCCATCGTTCCCGCCATGACGAACAAACGAGAGGTTTTCATGTTCATCTACTCCTTGAAAAAGTGAAACGAAACGACGAAACATTGAGCGCTGTCGGAGACGGGTAGTGTAACGCCTCCTCCTACCACCTTAACACAAACTGCCTTGCAGCGCATCTTTGGAAAGGTACTACAATCCGCAAGCGATTTGCCAGTGACTGCGTTAGCGTGCATATTGTCACTGGCAAAAAGCCAACGGATGACAGACAACCATGATCAAGATTGCAGAAGCTATTCCCTCACAAGTGACGCCTTTGTGGAAGCTGGCCAAGCAAGCCGGCGTCGATTACGCGGTGGGCGGCCTGCCGCTGAAGAGCGACCTTGGCCCCAACGACACGCCCTATGACTACATGCCGCTGTTGCGCATGAAGAACCGCTATGAAGAAGGCGGATTCAAGCTGGCCGTGATTGAGGCGCGCCCGCCGATGGATCGCCTGATGCGCGGCCTGCCGGGCAAAGACGAGGAGTTGGAGTGGTGCATCAAGCTGATCCAGAACATGGGCCGGCTTGAAATTCCGGTGTGGTGCAGCGTGTGGATGGCGGTGATGAACTGGACGCGCACCAACATGTCGATTCACTCGCGCGGCGGCTCGCTCGTCACCGGCTTCAACCTGGCCGAATATGAGAAGGGGCCGGCCAACCCAAGCGTGACCGAAGAGGAGTTGTGGAAGAACCTGGAATATTTCCTCAAGGCCACTGTGCCTGTCGCTGAGGAGGCCGGCGTGGTCATGGCGATGCACCCTGACGATCCGCCGCTCTCGCCGCTGAATGGCGTGGCGCGCATCATGAGCAGCGTGGAGAACTATCAGCGCATGCTCGACCTTGTGCCGAGCAAAGCCAATGGCATCTGCCTGTGTCAGGGCAACTTTACGCTGATGACCGACGACCTGCCCTCGGCCATTCGCAAGTTCGGGCAACAGGGCAAGATTCACTTTGTGCATTTCCGCGACGTGAAGGGCGACGTGCGCAACTTTCAGGAGGCGTGGCACGACGACGGCAAAACTGATATGAAGGCCTGCCTGGAGGCGTATCGTGACATCGGCTTCGAGGGTGTGCTGCGGCCCGACCACGTGCCGACGGTGGAAGGCGACAGCAATGACAACGCCGGCTACTCCAGCTTTGGCCGGCTCTACGCCATCGGCTACATCCGCGGCCTGCGCGAAGCAGTGTATGGGCAGAAGCACGAGTAACAGATGAAAATCGTAATCACCGGTTGCAAGGGCCGGCTCGGTGCAATCGTGATGGCGTATGCGCAGGCGCAGGGCGCAGACGTGCTGGGCGTGGACAACGCCGGCATGGGCAACTTCAGCGATTACATCAGCGCCGACCTGACTGACCTCGGCCAGGTGTATGACGTGCTGCACGGCGCGGATGCCGTCATTCACCTGGCGGCCATCCGTGATCCGCGTCTGTATCCCGCTGCGAAGACGTTCATGACCAATGTTGGTTGCACCTACAACGTCTTTCTCGCCGCGTCGCATCTCGGCATCAAGCGCGTCGTCGCTGCATCGTCCATCCAACTCAGCCACGTGGTTGTGCCGCGCACACCGCTTGACTTCCAGTATTTCCCCATCGACGAGACGCATCCGCTCAGCCCGCACGATGACTATACGTTGTCGAAGGAGGTGGGTGAGCGCATCGCGGATGCCTTTGCGCTTCACTGGGGCATGACAGCGGTGAGCTTGCGCTACGCCGGCGTCGTCACGCACGACAATTGGTCGAAGTTGCCGCGCGGCAAACACCTGCGCCCCGGCGTGCCGTGGCCCTATCCGCACTATGTGCATGTCGATGACGCCGCGCGCTGCACGTATCTGGCCGCGACGGCTGACTTGCCGGCGGCTTCGCATACCATCGCCTTCGTAACGGCCAAAGACACCGCCATCGACATGCTGTCAGAGGAGTGGATTGCGACCTACTTCCCCCATGCTGAGCGCCGCGCGCCCTTCACGGATCATGAGTCGCTCATCAGCGCCAGGGTCGCCGCAGAGAAACTCGGGTTTGTGGCAGAGCACTCGTGGCGAAAGTAGGAGGGGATAAAGGCAAGATCGCGCCTTTCGCTTTTTCACTTTCTCCTTCTTTCCAAGCTGGAGATACCACCAATAATGAAAATTGTCATCACCGGCTGCAAAGGCCTGATTGGCTCGTATACATTCGACTACGCAAAGCAGCAGAAAGGCGTGCAGGCATTCGGCGTGGACAGCGTCGGGCGCGGCAACGTCGCAGATTACCTCAGCGCCGACCTCACCGACTTCGGCCAGGCGATCGATGCACTGGATGGCGCGGATGCCGTCATTCACCTCGCGGCCATTCCCTCGCAGCGCATGTTCTCTGCATCCAGGACATTCATCACAAACACGGCTATCACATGGAACGTGTTTGAAGCGTGCGCGCGGCTGGGCGTGCCGCGCGTGGTGGCGGCGTCATCGATTCAGGTCAACCGCACCGTCACCATGCGCTCGCCGATCAACTATGCCTACTTCCCGCTGGACGAGCAACACCCAGCTGATCCGCAGGATGATTACAGCATGTGCAAGGCTGTCGGCGAGGAGCTGGGTGAGATGTTCAGCAAGCACTATGGGCTGACGGTGGTGAGCATCCGCCCGCCATCGGTGCTGCGGCCAGAAGAGGTGGCGAAGTTGCCCGCCGGCGAGGCCAAGGATCCGCACTACGCGCTCTATACCTACATTGATGTGCGCGACGCGGCGCGGGCGTTCTTTCTGGCTGCCACTGCCGAGTTGCCGGCGCAGTCGCACACCATTGCGTTCATCTCGGCCCGCGACAGCTCGATCAATACGCCCTCACGCGAGATTGTTGAGCGCTTCTTTCCGGGGGCAAAGATCAAGGGCGGTCTGAAGGGTCATGCATCGCTGGTCAGCACCAAGACCGCCGAGCGCGCTTTCGGCTTCGTGCCGCAATACTCCTGCCGCGACAAGCACGCGCCTGGCTCGCCTGCGATGGCGGAGTGAATGATGAATGAGGAGATGAGGTGGTGGGGAGACTACTGCTCCTCACCCCCTCTTTTTGTCCTCACCCTCTCTTCACCCACCGGCATTGAGATCAACTCAACTGCTTGCCGCGCCGGCGCAATCTCGATGCCCTCCTGCTTGAACCGCGCGGTGATGCGCTGGCGCAGGTCGCTCGCCAGCTTGAAGAAATCACCCGTCATCGCAAATGCGCGCACCTCCATCAAGACGCCGTCTTGTCCCGTCTCCAGAAACAGGATGTCGTGGCGCGGACGATGCAGCACGCGCGCGTCGCCGGCCAGGATTTCATTGACCATCACCCGCACGCGCTCAAGGTCTGCGCTGTAGGCGATGGTCAGGCGCACGTCTGCGCGCACCACGCCGTTGCGCGTGAAGTTGGTCACACCACTCTCCTGAATCTGGTTGTTCGGCAATGACACCATGCGCTGGTCGAACAGGCGCAAGATCGTGTTGAACAGTTGAATCTCTTCCACGGTGCCAACGCGCCCCATGGTCTCGATCACCTCTCCCGGCTTGAAGGGTTGAAAGACGTAGAAGATGATCGTGGCGGCAAGGTTGGCGAGCGATTCACGCAGGGCGACAGCAACGACGATGAGCAGCGTGGTGGTGGCGCCGGCGATCAACACCACCGGCACGCCGACCAGCGACAACGCAATCACCACCGCGCTCACGATGATCGCGTAGAAGACGGTCTGCAAGATGAGGCGTTCGAGCGTTGGCGTCATGCGCTCTTTCACCTGCGGCTGCTCCAGCACATGCGCGGTGAGATATTTGGTGCGCCGCGCGAGATAGCGCCCCAGAAACAGCACGCCGATGGCGAGCAGCACCCGAAAGGCATAGTTCAGCACAGCGCCAAGAATCTGGTTGGTGTCGATTGGCATGGTGAAGTTTGACGGTTGGTGGCAAGCGCCAGCGATGCAATGTTACCGCGCTGGCGCTTTGCATCAGCCTCACCCACAATGGCCGGCGATGAACATCATGATCTGTGAGAACAAACAGGCGCTGGGTTGCGCGGTGGCCGAGCTTGGCGCACAGCGCATCCGCAACGCCATCGCTGCGCATGGCGCGGCGCGCATCATCGTTGCCACCGGCGTCAGCCAGTTCGAGATGCTGGCGCACCTTACTGCGCTGCCTGACATCCGATGGGACAAGGTGACTGCCTTTCACCTTGATGAGTACATCGGCCTGCCGATCACGCATGGCGCATCGTTCCGCAAATATCTTTGGCAGCGCTTTGTATCGAGACTGCCGTTGCCGCTGGCCGCATTTCACTACATCGATGGCGAGGGTGATGCGCAGGCGGAGTGCCGCCGGCTCAGCACGCTCATTCGCGACGCGCCGGTCGATGTGGCCTTCGTCGGCATCGGTGAGAACGGCCACCTCGCCTTCAACGACCCGCCGGCGGATTTCGAGACGGAAGCGCCGTACATCGTCGTTGATCTGGATGCGGCGTGCCGGCAGCAGCAATTCGGTGAGGGTTGGTTCCCCACACTCGATGCCGTGCCGAGGCAGGCCATCTCGATGTCGATTCGACAGATCATGAAGAGCCGATGCATCGTGGCAAGCGTGCCAGATGCGCGCAAGGCTGAGGCGGTGCGCAGCAGCGTGCAAGGCAGCGTGACGCCGCAGGTGCCGGCGTCCATCCTGCAGCAACACCCAGATTGCACCCTCTACCTTGATCCAGCCGCGGCGAGTTTGCTTCAGTAGCACCGACCCTTTACGCGAAGGGCGAAGGGGCAGAGGCGCGGAGATGACACACATCATCGCAAAGCACATGCTCACCGGCGATGTATGCGCCGTGAAAAATACAGGCGGGCAATGGCGTATGGCTATGACAGACCAGGCGCCCGATCCCGACGTGTTTGTCTCACCAGGCTGGATCGACATACAGGTGAATGGCTTTGCCGGCGGCGACTTCAACGCTGCAGATGCCACGCCCGAAACTGCAGCCCATATCGTCGCGCGCCTGGCCGGTGAAGGCGTGGCGCAATGTCTGCCGACGGTGATCACGCAATCGCGTGAGCACATGGCGCATTGCCTCAATGCGATAGCCAGGGCGATGGCGCAAAATGCAACAGTGCGCGATGCGATCGCCGGCATCCACCTCGAAGGGCCGTGGATTTCGCCGGCAGACGGCGCGCGCGGCGCGCATCCACTTGCGCATGTGCAAGTGCCGGACTGGGATGTGTTCCAACGTTTGCAGGATGCCGCGCAGGGTCACATCAAGCTCGTCACGCTTGCGCCAGAGTTGGATGGCGCGCTCCCACTCATCGAACAATTGGTCAGCGCCGGCGTTGTTGTCGCGCTTGGTCATACCCTGGCCACGACGCAAATCATCACGGCAGCCGTGAGTGCCGGGGCGACACTCTCCACGCATTTGGGCAATGGTGCGCCGGCGATGCTGCCCCGTCACCCCAACATGATCTGGGATCAATTGGCCGACGACAGGCTGTTTGCCAGCGCGATCTTCGACGGCCATCACCTGCCGGCGAGCGTGATGCGGGTGCTGGCGAAGGTCAAAGGCGCGGCGCGGTTGATCCTGACCAGCGATGCAGTGGCGCTGGCGCGCATGCCCCCCGGCATCTACACAACCACCATCGGCGGCAAAGTGGAGTTGCGCGCGGATGGCCGCTTGTCGGTGCTTGGAACGCCGTACCTCGCCGGCTCGGCCAGCTCACTGAAGGATGGTGTTGAAGCAGCGGTGCGGCTGGCTGGCGTCGCGCTCGCCGACGCCTGTCGGATGGCTTCGGCGACGCCGGCGGCTTTGCTGGGCCTGCCGCTGCGCAGCTTCACTGTCTTTCGCTGGGATGCGGTCAACGCGCGCGCCGCCATCCTCTGCATCGGAAGGTCCGATGCGCTTGAGCCAAATTGACATTGCGCAAGGGCGTGCCAACATTGATGCGCTATGAAACGCTATGCATTTGCCGGCGCGAGCGGCCGCGCCGTGGGCATGTATGCCCGACCCATTGCCGAAAGATTCGCCAGCACTGCCCAAGTTGTCGGCGTGTTTGACATCAACCAAACCCGCGCGCGCCTGCTCGCCGGCGTGTGCGGTCACCCGCCGGTCTACGCCGACTTCGACGCCATGCTGCGCGAAACACAGCCCGACTGCGTGATTGTCACCACGGTGGATCGTTATCATCACGAATTCATCATTCGCTCGCTCGAAGCTGGCTGCGACGTGATCACGGAGAAGCCGATGACGATCGATGATGAGAAGTGCCGCGCCGTGCTGGCTGCCGAGCGGCTCACCGGCAAGACCATCACCGTCACATTCAACTATCGCTTCCAGCCATATACAACGAAGGCGAAGGAGTTGATTCGCGCTGGCGCCATCGGCGATGTGCTGAGCGTCGACTTTGAATGGCTGCTCGATCGCTCGCACGGCGCGGATTATTTCCGGCGCTGGCATCGCCGCATGGAAAATTGTGGCGGCCTTCTCGTGCACAAATCAACGCATCATTTCGACCTGATCAACTGGTGGATCGAAGATGAGCCGGCGCTGGTGTCGGCCTTCGGTGAATTGCGCTTCTATGGTCCCACCCGCGCTGAACGCGGTGAGCGCTGTTCGACTTGCGCCTACACCAGGAGCTGTGAGTTTTTCAAGGACTATGCGCATGATCCAGCCTATAAGGCGCTCTACTTCGATGCCGAGCACGAAGATGGCTATTGGCGCGATGGCTGCGTGTTCAGCGACGATATCGATATCTACGACACGATGAGCGCGAGTGTGCGCTACGCGCGCGGTATCCTGCTCAGTTATTCGCTCAATGCGCACTGCGCTTATGAGGGTTGGCGCGCAGCGATCAACGGCACGCGCGGGCGCATGGAATTGCTGGAGATCGAGAGCGGGCCGGGCGCGCATTCGGATGCGATGCAGATCGTGCTGGCCTATCCGGGCGGTGAGCGCGTGACGCATGCGGTGCCGGCGGGTGCCGGCGGCCACGGTGGCGGCGATGAACGCCTGTTGCAGCGCCTGTTCAGTGGTCAGCCGATGCCAGATCCGCTCGGTCATATGGCCGGCTCACGCGCCGGCGCGATGAGCATCCTGATCGGCATCGCCGCGAACCAATCCATCGCCTCACAGCGCGTGGTGCGCATCGAGGATCTGCTCGCTTGACACTCAGTCCCTCGCCAAGGCCAAGACCGCGCGGTTTTTGCGCCTGGGCGTGAAATTGTTGCATCCAAATGAACATTCTCGTAACTGGCGGCCTGGGTGGCGTGGGCCGTGCTGTTGTGCATCGACTGCTTGATCATGGCCACACTGTTCGAATTCTTGACCGCGCGACCGAAAATCCTTTCGAGCGCGCAATGTGCGTCACTGGCGACCTGACTGATTACAGTTCCGTGCGCGAAAGTGTGCGCGGCATGGATGCCATTGTGCATCTGGCGGCGCTCACGCATCCCGCGGCCGGGCCGGCGCACACCATCTTTGACATCAACGTCGCAGGCACGTTCAACGTGTATGACGCAGCGGCGCAGGAAGGCATCCGGCGCGTAGTCAGCGCCAGCTCCATCAACGCGCTTGGCTTCAACTTCGGCGTGCATAGTTTCCCCATCCAGTACTTGCCGATGGATGAAGATCACCCGAGTTACACCACCGATGCATATTCCTTCTCCAAGCACACCATTGAGAGAGTTGCGGACTACTTCTGGCGGCGCGATGGCATCTCTGGCGTGCAGTTGCGCATGCCCTTCGTATATTCCGCCGATCTCGAATTGTTGCGGCGCATCAAGCGCTTCATCAGCGGAGGGCGTGCAGCGCTGGATGAGCTGATGCAGTTGCCGGAGGCGGATCTGCGCGAGATGGCGCAGCAAGCGGTGGCAAAGCGCGATGAGATGCGCGCAGCGCGCCTGTCTGAAGTGCCGTGGCAAGAGCGGCAGCCGCCGGCGACGCCACCCGGGCCGATGGCGATCGTCGCCGGCGCCTATACCGATTTCTGGGCGGCTATCAGTGCCGAAGATGCTGCACAAGCGTTTGAGAAAGGTGTGACGGCAAGCTACGAGGGCAGCCATCCGCTGTTTGTGTGCGAGGCTGAAAACAGTATTGGCTTGCCATCGGCGTTGCTGGCGCGGCTGTTCTTCCCCAGAAGCGAAATCAGATCGCCGCTGGCCGGCAGCGAGAGCCTGTTGAGCTATGCGCGCGCAGAGACGTTGATCGGGTTTAAGCCCGAAGATCACTTCCGTCGCTGGATTGAAACAGCCGGCGTTGCGTAGATGTAGCGACTGAAAAGCCGATCCTCGTGTGAGACGGCTGTTCAGGCTGCGCCGGCTTGCGTGAGCATCACATCGACCATCTGCTGCAACGCCCATGGTGCGGCGTTGCACGGTTCCAGATGGAACTCGCGCATGGCCGTGGTGGCTGCATCCACCACAAACGCTGTTGCAGATGGGTGGCTGATGATGGAATGCAGCAGTTGCGCGGCATCGGCGGGGCGCCCGAGCGCGTAAAGCAGCCGCCCGCCCACGACGAGCAAGTTGATCACTTCTGGCTCGGCCCCAACTTGTTGGGCGATGGTCAATGCCTCGCGGATGTAGGGCAGCGCGCCGGCGGCATTGCCCATGCCCAGCAGCGCGCCGGCGGCGCTGTTCAGCCCGTTCATCAAGCCATCGCGACTGCCCATCTCGCGAAAGATCTCGACGCATTCCTGCGCCATCGGCAACGCCTCATCCCAGCGCTGCATATCGCACAGCAAATTGGAGGCGTTGTTCAAGCTGATGGCGAGCTTGCGGCGGTCATTGATCTGTCGCAGCGTGTGGATGGCATCGCGATACTGTGGCAGGGCAGCGTCGAACCTGCCGCGAAAATATTCCGTGTCCGCCAGATTATTCTGCGCTACCGCCAGCTCCATCTCGTCGCCGATCTCGGTCAGAATGTCGACTGCCTCTCCCTGCAATAGCGCAGCGCGATCGAAGTGACCCAGGCGGGCTTCTGCAATTCCCATGCTGATCAGCACGTCCGCAACACCTTGGAGATCTGCAAGCTCACGGTAGAGCAGCAGGCTCTTCTCGAATTGTTGCACGCCGGCTTCGATATTGCCATATAGCACTCGAATCACGCCCAATTGGCACATGACGTAGGCATAGTTGCTTGTGTCGCCAGAGTTTCGCAGCAGACGCTCGGCTTCCGTCAATGATTGCTCGGCTTCCTGATAATGGCCGATCATGCGCGCCAGAACGCCATGGCGCAAGCGCAATCGACCCACGACTGCTTTAACATTGGGCCGGTCTCGCAGACATTCCGTCGCCGCATCGTACATGCGCATGGCTTCATGCTGTCTGCCGAGTATGTCGCTGATCCAGAAGAGACAAGCGAGCGCCTTGTCGAAGATCTCGGCGTTGCCTGTCTGCACTGCCGTTTCCCACATCAGGCGGATGTTGTCCATCTCGGTCTGTATTTCGCGCGCGACTTCCCTTTGTCGCTGGCTGCGGCGCAGTTCTTCGCGCGCCACCAGCCAGCCGGCGTAATAGGCGCTGTGTCTTTGCAGCGCCGCCTCTCGCGCATCGTCGGCGAGATGCCCCTGCGCATACTGACGCACCAGCTCGTGCAGGTCGAATCGCGCCGGCTCTGGTTGTTGCAGCCACGATTGATCGATGAGGTGTGACAGGATCGCCGGCGTCGCCGCCGCGACGTTGCGCGCAGCGTCTGCCGTGAACCCTTTGCGAAAGACGGACAACGCAGCCAGCGTGCGCGCCGCATCCGGCGAGAGCATATGCCACGAATGATCGAACACCGCGCGCAAGCTGCGATGACGTTCATCTACATCGCGCATGGTGGTGCTGAGCAGATCAAGGCCGCGCGTCAACTCAACTTCGATCTGTTCGATCTCCATTACGCGCGCCCAGGGCGCGGCCAATTCCAGCGCCAACGGCAACCCCTGCAGGCGCTGACAGATGCGCGCCAACTCCGGGGTGCCAGCGACCTCGCGCCCCGCGCGCGACGCAGCCTGCTGAAACAATCTCACGCTTGCAGAAGTCTTATCGCCACTGGGCAGGCCATCCAGCGCAAGCACCCATTCGGCGCGCAGATTGAGCCGCTCGCGCGAGGTGACGATGCACTTCACGTCGGGGGTTGCCTTCAAGATCGCCACGATGGCTTCGGCGCAGGCCGCAATGACATGCTCTGCATTGTCGAACACCAGCAGCATCTCCTTGTCGCTGAGGTGCTTGCCTAGCTGCGCCACATCCGTGGCGTCGGTTTCGGAGCGCACGTTCAGCGCGGCGAGCGTGGCAGCCACCAAGCCGGCTTTGTCTTGCGCTGCTGCCAACGGCACGAAGCACACGCCGTGCAGGAAACGCGCTGCATTGTCGCGCGCGGCTTCCACCGCCAGGCGCGTCTTGCCCACGCCGCCCAATCCGACGAGCGTGATCAGCCGGCAATTTGGATCGGCCAGCCGCCGGCTCAATATTTTCAATTCGCCCTCTCGCCCGATCAACGGCGCCGGCTCGGCGGGCAGTTGGATGGCATGGGTGGCGTGGCGGATGCGCTCGCGCAGCCGGGTCGTCTCTGCCTCTGGCGGCACACCCAGCTCGGACTGCAGCGCGCGCGCCAGCGTTTCATATTGGGCAAGCGCAGTAGTGCGCTGATCGTTCCTTGCCAGCAGCAACATCAACTGGCGACAGGCTGATTCATCCAGTGGATCAAGGGGGATGAGTGCGCGAAGATGGGCGATGGCTGCGCCTGCGTCTCCGGCATCTGCCTCATTTCGCGCAAGCCAGCGCAGGGTGTCAGCGGCGAGTTGGCGCAGGCGCTCGCGCTCGACCACCAGCCACTCCTCAAACTCCGGCGCATTTTTGACCACCAGCCCCTTGAGCAGATCGCCGGCGTAGCTGGCAACGGCGCGATTGCGGGCAGCTACATCGCCGCGCGCATCGCGCTCGAAGGCCTCGACATCCAGCGTATAGCTTGAGTGTGTATCGAACTCGACGGCGTCGCGCTCGATGCGCAGATGTTCACCGGCTAGTTTCTTCAAGTTCGCCAGCGACTGGCGCAGGCTGGTCTTGGCGGCTTCGTCATCGAACTCGCCCCAGAGCATGGTGGCGAGCGCGTCGCGGGTGTGGCGCCGGCGGGTGCAGGCCAGATAGGCCAGCAGCGCTTGTGACTTGGTAGACGAAAAATCACTGATGGGTTCGATGCGTGAAGGGGCAAAGGCTGTGTCTTCGATCACAGCGCGGAACCCACCCAGAAATGCAAGCTGCAATATCGCTGTCATCGGAATGCAGCGGATTATAGGGTTGTGATGGCAATTTACGAATCGTTCACGATGGGGGCGCAAGATAGTTGCATGGAAGAGGGTAATTGTGATGAGACAGCCGCCGGCGAGGCGCATGAGACGCGCTATGCGGCTTTCCTGCTGCGCGTATGGCGCAATAACGCCAGCGATGACTGGCGGCTGGTCATCGAGGAAGTCGGCTCGGAGGAGCGACGCGGCTTCAACGATTGGGAGGCGCTGGTGCGCTATCTGCGCAGCAGCATCGCTGGTCCGGCGTGGCGCGAATAAATCGCCTGCTCTGTGCAGCCCATCTCTGGATTGATGGTCGCAGTTCACGATTTGATCACGTTGCGATCCTAAGCTGAATTCAACGCAGAGCAGATTCGTGTAACAAGGAGCAAGCAATGAATATCGCGGTCATGTTCGGATTCGGGTGCTTCATTCTGGGTGGCGCAATGATCACTGTTTGCTTCCTTGCCAACTGGCTGGTGGCGCGATCTCGCTGATTTTTGATACGGGAGATGTTGAAATGATCAAGCTTGAGTTCGAAACCACGATCAAAAAGCCGGTTGAAGAAGTCTTTGCATTTCTTGCCAACCCCGAGAACGAAACGAAGTGGCAGCCGGATCTGCTGAGTGCAAAGCTCACCTCGAACGGCCCGGTTGGAGTCGGCGCGGAAGGTTGCGACGTGCGCAAGTTCATGGGCAAAGAAACGGTGACGACGTGGCGGGTCACAGAATTTGTCCCCAATCGGAAGATGACATTCAAGGTGATCGCCGGGCCGATGCCGTTCCAGGGAACCTACGATTTCAAAAGCGCGAATGGCGGCACCAAGCTTATTTATCGGGTGCAGGCCGAGACGAGCGGCGCTTCCAAGCTGCTCGAACCCTTGGTCTCGCGCATGGTGAAAGGGCAAGGTGAGAAGCAGATG
>JBDHWI010000113.1:0-13373 GCA_039810125.1 Thermoflexales bacterium
ATCGACATCGTCGACCTGTGCGTGCCGAACATGTTGCACGCGCCGCTGGCGGTTGCCGCCCTGAACGCCGGCAAAAACGTGATCTGCGAGAAGCCGCTTGCGCCAACCCCTGATGCCATTCACCAGATGATCGCCGCGCGCGACAAGAGCGGCAAGAAGTTGATGACCGCGCAGCACTTCCGCTTCGCCGGCACCTCGCAAGCGCTCAAGCGCCAGATCGACACCGGCTTTCTTGGCAACATCTACCATGCGCGCAGTTGGATGCTGCGACGCGCCGGCATGATCCCGCTGCGCACCTTCACCAGCAAGGCGCTGGCCGGCGGCGGCCCGTGCATCGACATCGGCACGCACGTGCTGGATCTCACGCTCTGGCTGATGGGATTTCCCAAGCCGGTGGCCGTCAGCGGCACAGCCAAGACGATGTTCGGCAAACGCCCCGGCGTATGGGCACACTGGCGGCCTGATACGCCGATGCCTGAGGACTTCGACGTGGAAGATTTTGCGGCGGCCTTCGTGCGCTTCGACACCGGCGCCACGCTGAATCTGGAAGTGAGCTGGTTCCTGCACCACGACAATCTGGGTGAAGACATGCAGATCTGGCTGTATGGCACAGACGGTGGCGCGCACTGGCCGAGGTGCGAACTGCTCAGCACCGACTACAACACGCGCCAGTTCATGAACACCGTCTTGAAGTCGACTGCCGACAAACTGGAGCCGCACGCGCAGGAGTGTGTGGAATTTGCGCGCGCGGTGGCCGAAGACCTGCCCTCGCCGGTGCCGGCGGAGCAATCACTGCAGGTGATGGCGATCCTCGACGGCATCTATCGCAGTCAGGCTGCCGGCGGCGAAATTCGCATCGAAAGCTGATTCCAACATCGAGGCAAAAACAGGGAGAAGAGGGTTTCTAATCAACCCTCTTCTCCTTTCCTCTGCAAATCCTCTGCAAACTTGACCCGCTGTTCTTGATAACATTGGGCAACGCGGCAAAGGCACGGCGTTCTGTTCCGTCCGCTCGGTCGATCATTGCTGCACAACAAATCGCATTAGGAGAATGCCCGATGTTGTCCTCCGTTCGCGCGCGCGCGTTGGGCGCGCTCATGGCTTGCGCTCTCTTTGCCCTTGCTGCATTGACCGCCGGCCAGCCGGCGCTTGCTGAATCGGATGAACCGCCCGCGCAGAAGATCTATCTGCCCATTGTCCAGCAGCGCTATCCGATGTCCAACCCGTTTGGCTTTGAATCGACTGCCATGGCCTACAGCGGATTCCCCGCGCGCGCCGGCGAGTTGAAAGGTCGCTGGATTCGCTTGAATGGGATCAGTTGGCGCGACGTCCAATCCCTGCGGGGCAGCCTTTACAACTGGTCTGCACTGGCCGGCTTCGAGCAGGAATTGCTCGCCATCGCCCAGTTGGAGCTGACGCCGATCGTGGTGGTCGATGATGCGCCGTCTTGGGCAACGATAATCCCCTCCTCATGTGCAGCCATCCGTGAAGACCGCTTCAACGACTTCGCCGATTTCATGGCGGCGTTGGCTGCACGTTACAGCAAGCCTCCTTACAACGTCCATTACTGGGAACTGGGCAATGAAGTGGATACTGATCCTGAGTTGGTGCCGGTGAATTCGATCTTCGGCTGCTGGGGCGACCGCAATGACCCGTTCTATGGCGGTCGTCACTACGGCAACATGCTGAAGGTGGTAACGCCGGCGATCAAGCGCGTGGATGACAATGCCAAAATCCTGGCCGGCGGCTTGATGGTGAGCAGCGCAAACTCGCAAACCTCCGACATCGGCAAGCCCGAAACATTCCTGAGCGGCATTCTGGAAACCGGCGCGGCGCCATACTTTGACATCGTGTCATTTCACGGGCACACCGCTTACTACGGCGGACCATACGAAGACAACCGGCCAGACAACCCTTGGACTGCATATGGCTCAGCGCTGGACGCCAAAGCCAACTTCATAAAATCCATTCTGAGGCGCTATGACGTCGTCAAGCCGCTCTTTTTGGACGAAGCATCTTATACCTGCCCTGATTGGGAGTCGATGCGCGCAATCTGTGATGAGCCGCCGGCGCAGTTCTATGACGAGCAAGCCAGCTTCGTCATTCGTGGTTACACCACCGCGTTGAGTGCCGGCGTCGAAGCGGTGGTGTGGTACACCCTCGAAGGGCCCGGCTGGCAAAACTCAGGTCTGCTTAATGGCGATCAGAAACCGCGCCCGGTTTTTCTGGCCTACAAGACATTGATCGAGCAAGTGACCGGCGCCGCGTTACCGCCTAAAAGTGTTGATTACGGTGAGGGTGTGCGCGGCTGGCGCTATGACATGGGCAGTTATGCTGTCGATGTGGTGTATGCGTCGTTCGTCGGCCCCAAAACCATCTCCTGGCCGGCGTCCAGCCACGTCGCTTTGTTCGATCGATTCGGTCAACCATTGACGCCCGACATGGTGGACAAATTCATCACCTTGCAAATCAACACCCAGCCCGTGTTCATCCATCGCAAACCGTGATGCACAGACGTCGTCATCGCACCTCCACCCGCCGGCCGGTCTCGAATGATTCAATCGCAGCCAGCCCAAGTTGCAGCGCGCGCCGGCCGGCGGATGCATGAACTGGCGGCGGCTCACCGCGCTGGAACGCTGCCAGCATCGCGTCGAGGTGGGCATCGAAGGTGCGATGAAATTCACGGTCGCGGTCGTTGAAGTAACCTGCCTGCCATACTTCGGCCGTCTCGCTGCCGGCCTGCTGAACGCTAAATCGCCGCACCGTGTCTTCCACCACCACGCGTCCCAGCGCGCCGTTCACCTCCAGCACGTGCGTGTCGGGATAGGCGTACGAGGAATCATAGGAGCCAACCAGGCTGCCCACTGCCCCATTCACAAAGCGCAGCGCAAGCACGAGCGTGCGAAAACCACCGCCCGTCTTGTCGGTCATCTCTGCGCTGATCGATGCAATTGGCCCGCACAGATGCTCCAGCATATCGAAGCCGTGACACTGCGTTTCAATCAGGTTGGCATGCGGGTGATTGCTGCGCCCTTCGCCGCCAAAGCGCCAGGTGGCGAACACGATCTCGCCGATGCGGTTGCACGCAATCGCCTCCTGCGCCATGCGCACCGGCCGCGCATAGCGGTGGTTGAAGTTGATGGCGAAGAACAGGTTGCGCTTCGCCGCCTCGTTCAACAGTGTGTCAGCCTCGCGCAAGTCGAACACCAGCGGCTTCTCGACCAGCAGCGGCACGCCGGCTTGAATGACTTGCAGCGTCGCGGCAAAGTGACCTTGATTCGGCAGGCTCAAACTGACGAAATCAGGTCGCTCTTTTTCAAGCATTGCATCGATGCCGGCATAGGCGCGCAGGTGAAACTGCTCAGCGCGCTTGCGCGTTTTCTCTTCGGTGCGGCCGGCGATGGCGCACAGTTCCACATCAGGGTGCTGCGAGAATACACGCGCGTGCTGCAAGCCCCAGCTGCCGGCGCCCACCAGTGCCACCTTGATCTTGCCCATGTGCTTTTTCAAGGCTCGATGACGACTTTGCCGCTGTCGCCCTTGAAGAACAACTCGAAGGCGTGCTGGATGTCGGCCAGCGGAAAGCGATGCGTGATGATCTGGCGAAGGTAATCGCGGTTGTGGCGCAGCAGTTCCAGATTCGCCGGCAATTCATCGAAGCGGAAATATTCACTGCCCAGCACCGCGCGCTCTGGCGCAATCATCTGGCTCGACACATCCATCTTGATGCCTTCGCCGTGGCCGACCAACACCAGCGCGCCGCGCTTGTCCAGCGCATCGAGGCCAGCCTGTCGCGCCACCTCCTTGCCGCTGGTATCGATGGCCAGGTCGACGCGCTCCAGCCCATGCCGCTTGAGGCCGGCATCCACCGTCGTGCGCTTCAGATCAATTGGCAGGCCGCCCAACTGTTCGGCCAGCGCCAGCCGATACGGCACCACATCGGTGATCGCCACCGGCAGATTGCCCAGGAGCAGCTTCGCCATCGCCAGCACACCCAGGCCGATGGGTCCCGCCCCACACACCAGCACGCTTTGCACATCGCGATGCACCAGCAGACCGCGTCCAACGGCGTGGCCGCCGGTGCCCATGATGTCGAGCAGCAACGTGCCATCTGCGCCGGCAATCTCGCCGCTGGCGAAGAAAACGTTCTCGTTCACCAACTCATATTCGGCATAACCGCCATCGCGATTGAAGCCCATATCGCCGCGCTTGTGCAGGCATTGATTGGTCGCGCCCTGCCTGCAATTGCGACATTCGCCACAGAAGTCCATCAGGAACACCGCGCCGTTGGTGCCAACCGGCGTGCGCGTGCCAGGGCCGGCAGCCACAACTACGCCGGCCGCCTCGTGCCCAGGTGTGACGTGCGCACCACGCAGGAATTGTCCGCGCTCCGAGCCACATAGCGCATTGCCGGCTATGCGGATGAGCAATTGCCCTTCCGCCGGCATCCGCACAGTTTTCTTCTCGATGACGATCTTGCTTTCGCCGACGAATTTCGCCGCGCGCATCTTCTCTTCAATCATGTTTTGGGTGTTCTTGCCAGCTTGCCAAGGCAAGGTTGAGCGAATTGTCACGTTCGGCAACGTTTTAGCATATCTTTCCTGGCAAACAACTCCCAGGCGTCAATGTGGCTTGTCCACGGGCCGGCAAAGCAGCACCGGCACATCGCTGGCGCGCACGATCTTGTCAGCGACGCTGCCGAGGAAGAGCTTCTGCAAACCCTGCCGCGCATGGGTGGTCATGACGATCAGAGTGCCTGGCACGTTTCGCGCAGCTTCGATCAGGCTGTTGGCAACGTGGCCAGCCACGGCAACATGCGTCCCTACCTTGCCGGCGTGTGGCGGCAACGCCTTGGCAGCGCGGTCAAGGCACCTCTGCGCCTCGTCCATGCGCCGCTCAAACGTGAAATCCTGCGCCACGCCCGACAGACCATAGGGCGAAACAGCCATATCGATGGATACCGGCACCACTGTTATCAGATCCAAATTCACGCCCAAAAGGTCTGCCAGGGGCAATGCGTAATGCAGCGCCTTGCTCGACAGAGTTGACCCATCCAGGGGTGTCAGCACGCGGCGGATAGCCGGCAGAATCGAGCCGGGGCCATCAGGCCGCAACAACAAGATCGGCACATGCGATGTGCGAAGGAGTGAATCTGCCACGCTGCCCAGCCACAATCGCTCCAGCCCGCCGCGGCCGTGCGTGGTCATAACGACTGCGTCGGCGCGGGCCTCGGCGATGTAATCGGCCAGCATCTCGGCAGATGATGAGCCGGCTTGATCCAGCACGCGCGTTTCGACGGCAACATTGAAATTTTGGCGCGCACATTCAGCCATGCGCCGCAGGTATTCGCGCTCATGCGTGCCTGGCAGCGGTTTGCCGGCTGCGTCCACCACCGGCATCCCTTCAACATAGATGAAGTTGTCGGGGGTGTCGGCATGCGCCAGCAGCAAGGCAGCGCCGGCGCGGTGTGCCAAGTCAGCTGCGGTGTCGAGCGCGCGCTCGGCCACCGGCGATCCATCCAGTGGAACGAGGATTCGTTTGAACATCGGTGATTCCTTGCCCGCACAAGCTGTCCCACCTGCGCGGACGCATTACTTCTTCGATTCGCTGGGCCGAACCAGCAGCACCGGCACCTTCGCACCGTGCAGCACTTTGTCGGCCACGCTGCCCATCAACCAACGGCTGATGCCGCTGCGGCCATGCGTGGACATGGCAATCAGATCGGCGCCAGTGGATTCTGCATGGGACAGGATCTCCTCGGCGATCGGCCCCTCGGAGATCAACGGCGTCACCTTGATGCCATCGTGATCGATGGCGTTGGACACCTTTCTCAGGTATTGCTCAGATGCCTCATGCTGCTGCTTGATGAGTTGGGCGAGATCAAGCGGGGCATCGATGGGATAGGCCGCAAGCGGCACTGTCGTGATAGTCAACAATTCCACTTCTGCGCCATCTTCCACCGCCATGTGGCGAACATAGGGCAGCACTGCCTCCGCCATTGGAGAGCCATCGAGTGGAACAAGAATTTTCTTGAACATGACACGCCTCCGTATCCATTGACTTAACCACAGTTGCGTTAATCGGCCATTTGAAGTCACTCTGGCAAGCGCAGGGACGCAGCGGTGGGAGAGCGGGAAGAGGGATGAGGGGATGACTTGACGATCCGGCGACAACGAAGATAACAGGCGCAATGATTTCTTCCGACTCAGTGGCGGCTGTTGCAACGCAGCCGGCGCATCCACCGCCAACGCTTTTGTCACTCTTCGTCATCTGGCTGAAGATCGGCGCGACGTCTTTTGGTGGAGGCGTGGCGACGCAATTGTTGATCTATCGCAATTTCGTATCGCAACGCAACTGGATGACGCCGGAAACCTTCGCGCAGGATTGGGCCATCGTGCAGTTCGCGCCAGGCATCAACCTGATTGCATTGGCGGTGACAATCGGCCGGCGCTTCGGAGGTGTGGCCGGCGTCATCGTTTCGGTGCTGGGCATGTTGGCGCCGGCAATTGCCATCACGATCGCCATGACTGCGCTGTATGTGCGGGTGCGCGACCAGCCGGCAGTGACTGGCGCGCTGCGCGGCATCACGCCGGCGCTGGTCGGCCTCAGCCTTGCATTCATGTGGCGGCTGCTGAAGGGGCCGATGAGCGCCTTGAAACAGCAAGGCAGGCCGGCGTTTGCCTTTGGCGTCGCCCTCATCGCGATTGCGGCGGCGATGACCGTGCTGGGCGCGCCAGTGTTGCTCGCATATCTCGCCGGCGCGGTCGGGCTGGGTCTGTGGTATGGCTTGCGCCGCTCACCGCCCTTCACCCCCGCGCAAAACGAAGGACACTAAGCATGGACTGGCTGACGTTCTTCCTGATTTTTCTCAAGGCCAGCCTGCTCAGCACGGGCGGACGCGGGCCGTTTCCCTATCTCTACACCGATATGATCGCGCATGGCTGGGCAACGCCGGCGGAATTCCCAGCCGCGCTGACCGTCGGTGAGATCAGCCCCGGACCCAATGGCCTGTGGGTGGTCAGCCTGGGCTACCTCACTGGCGGTCTGATGGGCGCGCTGCTGGCCTCGGTCGCCATCGCACTGCCGCCGCTGCTGGTGTTGGTCGTCGCGCAAGTGCATGATCGACTGAAGTCATACAAGGCGACAAAGGGGGTGCTGGACGGGCTGGTGCTGGGCATCGCCGGCACGTCGATCATCGTGCTGGGCAATCTGTTCGTTGTGAATGGCGTAAATGCCGTGACGATTGTGATCGCTGTCGTCTGCACGGCGCTTATGTTGACCGGCAGGGTGCCAACTTGGATCATGATCGCCGGCGCGGCGATCGTGGGTATGTTGTTGTTGCAGGGATAAGCCGTTGCATGGGCAAGGATCCTCGCCCTGCCCAAAAGTTTTGCCAGACATGAGATCCAGGGGATTGACAAATCCGCCAATCACCCTGGCGCACAAGGATCACTCTGCCGACGTCATCGCCAACCGCACTTCTTTTACTACGTCGTCGGTGCTCATGCTCAGCGGCAGCACAGCGCGCCACTGCCCCTGCGCATCGACAAGGTAGGCGTCCGACGTGTGCGACACCTTGTAGCCGCCATCGCGCTTGTCAATGATGACCTTGCCGCCGTAGTCAGCCAGCGTGGACGCAACGACATACGAATCGCCGACCAGCGCCTTGAACGCCGGATCAAAAATGCCGACGTATTGCTTGAGCAATTCCGGCGTGTCGCGCGCTCCATCCACGCTGATGAAGACATAGTTCACGTTGTCGGCATCCGCGCCGAGCGCCTGCTTCACCTTCTTGAAATCGCTCAAGGTGGTGGGGCAGACATCGGGGCAATGGGTGTAGCCAAAGAACAGCAGCGTCGGCTTGCCCTCAAAGTCGTGGCGGAAGGTCATACCGCCGGCGGTATTGCGCAAGATGAAATCTGGCGCAGGGCGAGGCGGTGACAGGCGGGTGAATTGCCCCGCCGGCGGCGCAGGCAGCTTCTTCGTGGCGTTTTGCGCATAGATATAGCCGCCAACCGATGCGGCAGCCATCAACGCCAGCACACCCAACGCCACCCAGCGGCGTTTGATGAAATCACCAGCCATCAACACGATTGCGCCGAACACACATGCCGCTATGCCAGCAACCACCCACCCGGGTGAAATAGGTTGTGTGGTTACCGGCGCGGGACCACAGATGCCATCCCAGGTGGACGCCGGCACACCGAACAGGATGGCTGCCTGCCGGGCAATGGGCGCCCCGACAAAGAGCGCCATTGCGCCCCCGAGCAACAGCGCCGCGCCGGCAGCCAGAAAGAGCAGTTTGCCAGCGGGGATGCGCCCCGTATTCGGCGCTTGAGCAGGAAGAGAATTGGGTAAAGTTGCCATGCGGATACAGAACAACGCAGTCTGGCTGCGTGCTGGTAGGTTACCGCCAAACGTGGAAAATGTCATCACTCTGGCGGTTACGAACAGCCTGGCCGGCCAGCCAGACATGTGTAAACTGGTGGCCGTCGAGAATCAAGAGCAACGAGTGATTTTGTTACAGTATTCGCGCAATCACGCCTGCATTTTCTTTAGAACCACAGGAGATACATACGCATGAATTCGATGAATGGCTCCCGCCGCAACTTTTTGAAGCTGGCTGGTGTTGCGGGCATCGGCCTGGGGGCCGCTGCCTGCGGCGCCAACGCGCCAACGCCCACCACAGCGCCAACGGCAACCGCAGTTCCCGCAGCCACCTCGCCACAATTGGACATGGATGCTTCGCACGAAGAGGTTGTCAAGATCTTCGTCGCCGGCGCCGGCAAGGACCCCAAGTTTTGGCACAATCCGCTCACGCCCAAGATGGATGGCGACGTGAAGGTATTTGAGATCACCTGCGAGGAGATCGATTGGGAGACTGCGCCCGGCATGAAGGTGCCGGCCATGGCCTACAACGGCATGATCCCCGGTCCAGAGGTGCGCGCCACCGTCGGTGACAAGGTGCGCATTGTCATGACCAACAAGATGACCCAGAGCACCGCCGTCCACTTCCACGGTTTGTTGGTGCCGAATGAGGTCGATGGCGTGCCATATGCAACGCAGCCGCCGATCAAGCCCGGCGAGACGCAGCAGTTCGAGTTCACGCTGAAGAACGCCGGCTCGCACATGTATCACTCGCACCACAACGCCGCAGAGCAGGTCACACGCGGTTTGCTCGCGCCGTTCATCGTGGAGCCGGCGGACAAGAGCAAGGAATTGCCCTACGATTCCGACTACACGCTCGTGATGAACGACTCGGCGCTGGGTCTCACCTTCAACGGCAAGTCTTTTCCCTACACCCAGCCGATCATCGCCAAGGTCGGTGAACGCGTGCGCGTGCGCTATATGAACGAAGGCCTGATGATCCACCCGATGCACCTGCATGGCCTGGAACAATTGGTCATCGCCAAGGATGGCTGGAACTACAAGGATCCGTGGTACTGCGACACGTTGAACGTCGCTCCCGGCGAGCGCTATGATGTGCTCATCGAGGCGCACACTCCTGGTGTGTGGGCATATCACTGCCACGTGCTGACCCATGCCGAGTCTTCGCACGGCATGTTTGGCATGGTCACCGCGATGATCGTGAAGTAAATCGCGCCTGCATCACTGCAATAAAAAGCGACGCACCCCTCAACAATTCGGGGTGCGTCGCTTCTTTTATCCTGCTCGGCCTTCTCCGTGGCTTGCGGCAGTCTCCGCCGGCTTCTCAGGCGCGTGTCTGCCATTGCGCGGTTGCGCTTCGCGCGCCGGCGGCGGCTTCACAGGCGCATCCGCCGGCCCAAACATGCGATCTTCCATCCGCCGCAGCAGCTTGCGCGCGCGCGAGCGCACGCCAGCGACGCCATAGCCGATGCGGCTGAGCGTCTTGTGCGAGCGGCTCGGTGGCCGCGGCTGGCTCCACTGCACCGCCGCTGCCGCCCAGGTCAACCCTGCGCCGAAACCGACCAGCACCGTGCGGTCATTGGGGCGCAGCCGGCCCGCATCGGCGGCTTCAGCCAGCGCGATCGGAATCGAAGCGCCACTGGTGTTGCCGTAGAACTCGATGTTCGTGAAGAACTTTTCCATTGGCACACCGAGCGACTTGGCAGCCGACTCGATGATGCGCATGTTGGCCTGGTGCGGCACGATGATGTCGACATCATCCAGCGTCCAGCCGGCTTTGTGCAACACCTCGCGCGTGGCGCGGTCCATCACCCGCGTGGCAAAGCGAAAGACCTCGCGGCCATTCATGCGCATGCAATGTTGATTTGCGGCAAGCAAATCGGGCGTGATGGGCAACTTGCTGCCGCCGGCCGGGACGATCAGCAAGTCGCCGCCGCTGCCATCTGAGCGCAGCAGCGTGGTCAACACACCGCCTGGCTGATCGCTGCTCTGCAAGACTACTGCGCCGGCGCCATCGCCAAACAACACGCAGGTATTGCGATCCTGCCAGTTCACGATGCGCGAGAGCGTCTCTGCGCCAATCACCAATACGGTATTCGCGCTGCCGGCCTTGATCGCATCGCTGCCCATGCCCAAGCCATACACAAAGCCGCTGCACGCCGCACCCAGATCAAACGCGCCGGCCTTGTCTGCGCCAAGCGCGTCCTGCACCAGCGAGGCGGTCGAGGGGAAGCTATGCTCCGGCGTGATCGTCGCAACGATGATCAGGTCGAGTTGCGACGGAATCACGCCGGCCATGTCCAGCGCAGTCACCGCCGCGTTGATCGACATGCTGGCTGTGCTGTCCTGCGGGCCGGCGATGCGGCGCTGTCCAATGCCGGTCATCTTGCGGATCCATTCATCCGACGTGTCGACCAGCTTTGCCAGATCGTCATTAGTCATGACGCGCTGCGGCGCAAACTTGCCCCAACCCGTGATGTGAGCGTATTTCATGCCAGTTTCGTCGTGTGCGCCTTCAAGCCGGCAGGTCTCCACGCTTCACTTCAACCTGCCGGATTTTGCGCAAACACTCAATCCTTAAATTCCGAAACAATCAGGCAGCCATTGTGGCCGCCAAAGCCGAATGAATTGCACATGGCGCGCGCCACGCTTCGCTTCACGGCTACATTCGGCGTGTAGTTCAGGTCGCAATCGGGATCGGGGTGCTCGTAGTTGATCGTCGGCGGGATGATGTCCTCGTTGACCGATTTCACGCAGACTACAGTCTCAATCGCGCCAATCGCGCCAAAGGCATGCGCTGTCATCGACTTGGTGGAGCTGACGTTCACATCGTAGGCTCCCTCGCCAAATACTTCCTTGATGGCGCGCGTTTCGTTCACGTCGTTGAGCTGCGTGCTGGTGCCGTGCGCGTTGATGTAGTCGATCTGGCTGGGCGCGAGGCCGGCCTGCCGCAGCGCCTTGCGCATCGCCATCGCCGGCCCCTTCACATCGGGCGCGGTGATGTGAAATGCGTCGTCGGTGCAGCCATAGCCGGTGATCTCGGCATAGATGCGCGCGCCGCGCGCCTGGGCATGTTCGAGCGATTCCAGCACCAGCATAGCCGCGCCTTCACCGGTAACGAAGCCGGCGCGCGTCTTGTCGAAGGGGCGGCTGGCGCGCTGTGGCTCATCCTGCAACATCGACAGCGCGCCCATGTTGTGGAAGGCCGACATCGAGAAGCCGTTGATCGGCGCCTCACAGCCGCCGGTGACTGCGGCCACCGCGCGCCCGCTGCGGATCAGCTCGCTCGCCTCACCGATGGCATTCACGCCGCTGGCACAGGCCGTGACGATGCACATGTTCGGACCGCGAATGCCGAAATGAATCGCAATCTGGCCGGTGGCAGTGTCGGGCAGCATCATCGGCACGGTGAAGGGGCTGATGCGGCTCGCGCCCTTCGTCAGCATGACTTGATGCTCATTCAGCAGCGTGGTGACGCCGCCGATGCCGCTGCCGATGATGACGCCAACGTCGAAGGTGTTGTCGTCGTTAACGACAAGCTGCGAATCTTCAAGCGCCTGCCTGGCAGCAACCAGCGCAAATTGTGAGACGCGGTCGAGCCGGCGGGCGTCTTTTGCCCCGAAATGCGCAGTGGCGTCCCAGTTCTTCACCTCAGCCGCGATGTGAACGCTGAGTTGTGAATGATCAAAGAGTGTGATCTGGCCGACACCGGACTTGCCGGCGACCAGAGCATCCCAGGTTTCATGCACCGAATGCCCGAGTGGGGTGACTGCGCCCATGCCGGTGATGACGACACGGTGTGATGAGTGATTGTTTGACACGGTTGGCTCCGCAAAGGTTCTGCAAAATGGAGATGCGACCTGCCGGCGCCCGGCACATTCAAGGCAGCATCAAAAAATTAGGCAATGCAAACAGGCGATATGCAGGGCAAAACACCCTGCAAGCAGCAAAGTTGCGAAGCGGGTCAGGGTGCGCGCGAGACGGATGCCGGGCCAGGCCAGGCACTCTTCATCGAGCAGGGCGCCCAGGTGATGACGCGGTCGACCTGCGTGGCGTCGGGGATGAGGAAGGCGGTCGACAGGTGGGTATTGCCGAGATGCTCATGGCAAAACAGCACCATCGGCGCCGGCTGCAAGTTCAACTCAAGATGCAACTCGATGTGTTGCGCAGCGATGAATTGCCGGCCATCCTCGCATAGCGCCAGCACCCAATGACGCGTAAACAGCGCAAGGAAGAAGACGTAGGCCGACATCATGGAGATGCCCATGCCAATCGGCCCCATCAAAATGTCGCGCCGCAACGTCATCAGGTCAATGCGCCTCATGCGCCGGCATTGTAGCGCAGCGAAGGCGCACTTGTCGCTGGCTGGCCGGCTAGTTTCGCTGTGCTATCGTTGCGACATGACTGACTTCTCACGCTATCCGGAAGCGTTGCGCGACGTGCTGGAGATCTTCGAGCAGAATCCGGCTGACCGAAACCAGATGCTGATCGAGTATTCCGATCAGTTCACCGGCGTGCCAGAGCGTATCGCCAAGCGCCCATATCCCCTTGCAAATCAAGTGCCGCACTGCGAGTCGGATTCATACGTCTTCGTCGAGCTGCTCGATGACCCGGCCACCACACCCTCGCCGCGCTTAAAGTTTTACTTCGGCGTCGAGAATCCCTTCGGCGTGTCGGCGCGCGCGCTGTCGGCCATCCTCGATTCAACGATCAATGGGCTGCCGGCAGATCAGATTGCGAACATGCCAATCGACGAGTTGGTGCCGACGCTCTACGGCAAAACCATTTCGATGGGCAAGGGGCAGGGGCTGCTCAGCATCGCATCGGTGGTGAAGAAGCTGGCGCAGCGCTACGCCAGGCCGGCGTAAACGCATGATCGCTTCCACGAATCGGCTCGAACTGATTGCGCAGTTGCGCAATGCGGTGCAGGATGCGCTTGCCGTCGAGAGCTACACCTTCCTTGAAAACGGCGCGGTGGCGCTGCG
>JBDHWI010000114.1:0-13370 GCA_039810125.1 Thermoflexales bacterium
ATCTCGCTCGGCTCATTGGTGGGCTTTCTGACCATCCTTGGCATTGCCACCCGCAACGGCATCATGATGATCAGCCATTTCCAGCACCTCGAAACAGACGAGGGCATGGCATTTGGGCCGGAGTTGGTGATGCGCGGCGCGAAGGAACGCATTGCGCCGATCATGATGACCGCCCTGACGACCGGGCTGGCGCTGGTGCCGCTGGTGCTGGCCGGCAACATTCCGGGCCATGAGATCGAGCATCCGATGGCAATCGTCATTTTGGGAGGTCTGGTGACATCCACCCTGCTCAATCTGTTCGTGGTGCCGACGCTGTATCTGCGCTTTGGCAAGGGCGGCACGAGTGTTGCGCCTGCAACGCCGGCGCTTGCAGGCTCGTGACCATTGACTGCCTGCGGTGCGCGATGCGGGAATATCCTCCCCCTGCATCGCGCGCCACAGGCGTTCTACCGGGAGAAAAGAAACATGAAACCGTATCGAATCCAATGCGCAGCCGGCGCAGTCGCGCTTCTGGTGACCCTCGCTGCCTGTGGAGACGCAGCCACGCCAGCGCCCACCGCTGTGCCTCAACCGACGCAGGCGCCTGCGCCGACTGCCACGCAACACGCGGCCCCAACCGCCGCGCCAACTGTGGAGCCAACTGAGGCGCCGGCGCAGCCGCCGACACAGGAACCCACCATGCCGACGCAAGCACCCACTGTGCCGGCGGAGGCAACACCTGTCACCGAAGCGACTGTTGCACAACCGAACCTGGAACCCTTCGATGCGAGCAAATTCGCCAACTCCACCGATATCAACAATCCATGGATGCCGTTGGCGCCTGGCACGCGCTTCGTCTATGAGGGAAACACCGTGCGAGAGGATGGCGTGCTGGTGCCGCATCGGATCGAGATTCACGTCACTGATCTGACCAAGATGATCGGCGGCGTGCGCGCGCTGGCGACATGGGATCTGGATTACTCTGAAGATGTGCTGGCCGAAGCCGAGCTTGCCTTCTATGCGCAGGACACGGATGGCAATGTCTGGCGCATGGGCGAATATCCGGAGGTGTATGAGGAGGGCAAACTGATCGAAGCGCCGGCTTGGATTCATGGTTTTCAGGATGCGCAGGCTGGCATCATGATGAAGGTTGATCCCAAACTCGGGACGCCCAGCTACGCGCAAGGCTGGGGGCCGGCAGTCAACTGGACCGATCGGGCGCAAGTGGACATGGTCGGTCAAAGCACATGCGTGCTGGTGGATTGCTACAACGATGTGCTGGTGATTGCAGAAACCAGTCAGGCCGAGCCGGATGCGCAGCAATTGAAATACTACGCGCGTAATGTCGGCAATGTGCGGGTGGCCTTTCGTGGCAGCGGCGAGAAGACCAAGGAGACGCTGGAGTTGACGCGGCTGGACAAGCTGGATGACGAACAGATGGCAGATGTGCGCGCCAAGGCGCTTGCGTTGGAGAAGAGCGCCTACGAGAACAGCAAGGAAGTCTATGCCAACACGCCGGCGCTGGAGCCCCTGCCGCCGGCGAAATAGCTGGCGCTGGTTTGGAGGCATGATCATGTTGCGCATCCCCACATCCCAACCTGGCCGGCGGACTCGTATTGCGTTGTGCGCGGCGCTGTGTATGTCGTTGCTCGGCTGCACAGCGCCGCCACCAAGCGTGTCTGCATCTGCCGCCGGCTGGCAAACTGAATTCAATCTGGCTGGCCGGCGGCTGTCGCCCACAGGCGAGTCTCGCTATTTCATCCTCAAACCTGGCTTTCAAATCACCCTGGCATCCGGCAATGCCAGACTGGTGATTGCCGTGCTGGATGAAACGCGGGTGTTCAACGGCATCACCACGCGCGTCGTTGAAGAGCGCGAGGAGAAAAACGGCGCGTTATATGAGGTGGCGCGCAATTACTACGCCATCGATGAGGCGACTGGCGACGCCTTCTATTTCGGTGAGGAAGTCGACTTTTACAAGGATGGCAAAGTGACCGGCCACGCCGGCGCCTGGCTGGCATATCAAAACGGCAACAAGCCGGGGATGATCATGCCCGGCAGGCCGAGCGTGGGGATGAAGTATTACCAGGAACTTGCGCCTGGCGTCGCGATGGATCGCGCAGAAGTGCTGAACATCAAAGGTTCCTTCGTGACGCCGGCGGGCAAATTCAACGATGTTCTGACCACGCGCGAGTCATCCGCCATCGATCCGGCCGTGGAGCAAAAGACCTATGCCCCAGGCATCGGGTTGATACAAGATCAATCGATGAAGCTTGTCAGCTACGGCTACGCGCGCACATAGGAAATGGATGAGAAAGGTCGCTCTGGTTGCTCGCAAATCGCCATTGATTCAGCGCTATAAGCGATATTCATCGAGTTCCTTTGGAGGGGAGGCGTTTGGCGGAATCAGGCGCCGGCGTTGCTGGCGTTGTGGAAGATGCGCTCTGAGATGTGGCAGCCGGGTCATCCTGTGCGGGGATTTGTGACCGAAAGAACGCGCCGATGAATCCGGCGATCCATCCCATCACAGTGGTGACGACCAGGAAGAAGGCTGCCACGACTGCGATGGCTGCTTTTTTGAGAGTGCGCAACATGGCGGTTCTTTCATTGCGATTATACGCGTTGATCTTCACGAATCCATGAAGAGATAAGCATGATTTCGCCTGTGCAGCCGCTTCGAAAATGATGAGGGACGAATTCTTGCGCATGTCTGTACACGTGCTGAGAGGGGAACCATGTCACAGCTGCTTGCACCTGCTCGATCATTCGGCCCGCGCAGCGATCCTGCGTCCAGCGCGGGCTCCGATTTGCTCTCAGTTATCCTGCCCACGCGCAACGAAGCCGGCAACATCGCACCGTTGATTGCGCGGCTGGAGCAGGCATTGCAAGGCGTGCCCGCTGAGGTGATCTTCGTTGATGACAGCACCGATGACACGCCGCAGCAGATCCGTGAGGCCGGCGCGCGTTCATCGCTCGCCATCAGGTTAATTGCGCGAGCGCCAGAGTGTCGCGCCGGCGGACTGGGCGGCGCGGTCGTTGAAGGCTTTCGCGCGGCCTGCGGCGCATGGCTGTGCGTGATGGATGCCGATCTGCAGCACCCGCCTGAAATGATCGCAAAAATGTTGATCCATGCTCAGTCCACGGATAGCGATCTGGTGATCGGCAGTCGCTTCGCCGCCGGCGCAAGCACCCCCGGGCTGGGCAGCTTGCGCACTGCCATCTCGCACACCTTCATCCTCAGCGCGCGCATGCTCTTCATCGACCAGTTGCGCAAAGTGACTGACCCTCTGACGGGTTTCTTCCTTGTCCGTGGCGACAGAATCGATTTGAATCGACTCCACCCCAACGGCTTCAAAATCCTGTTGGAGATGATCGTGCAGTTCCCCGCCTTGAAGATTTCCGAAGTGGGGTTCGTGATGGAGCCGCGACACTCCGGCGAAAGCAAAGCCTCTGCGCGCGAGGTGTTTCGGTATTACCGCAAATTGATGGAGCTTCGCATGTCAAAGGGCGATCCGCGATTTGGGCGCTTCGCATTGGTGGGCATTTCAGGGCTGGTTGTCAATTCGCTTGCCCTCGCCATCTTCACGGAATGGTTCCACATCTTCTACCTGATTTCGGCCATGCTGGCGACGCAATGCTCCACGCTGTGGAATTTTTTCTGGACGGAGCGCTGGGTCTTTTCTGACCGGCACGAAAGCCGCCCGCTGGGTCTGCGACTCTTTGGCTTCTTCCTGCTCAACAACGTGCTGTTCTTCTTCCGCGGGCCGATGATCTCGCTCATGGTGCAGGACCTCTCGGTCAATTACCTTGCAGCCAACCTGATCAGCATCATCATCGCCACCGTGCTGCGCTATACCGTTGCCGACAAGTTGTTGTGGTCGACGAAGAAAATGGAGCAAGCCAAGCCCGCCTACACTGGCGCAGTCAAGCTGCCGACCCCGGGTGAAGTCCAACAACTGATTGATTGAAGCAAGCAGAGGGAGAAGCCGTGTCTGAAAAACCATTTGCATACTGCTACGACATTCACAGCATCATTCGCATCCAGTCCACGCACCGGTTGCCTGAGCTGGGGTATTTCCGCGTGCCGGCGCTGGCCGGCCCAGCCGACCTGACTGTGCAGACGACGTTGCAGGCGCCGGTTGCTGACCGCTCAGCGCCGGCGCGAAAAACCGTTCGTTACGACGATGGCCTCGGCGAGTTGGGCTTTTCGATTCGCGTCGACTATCGTGACAGCATCGCCGTCACGGTCTCGCCGCTGATCGCGCTTTCGCCGCACGTGCTGTACACCAACGTCATCGAGCCGCTCTTGCGCTGGACGTTCGTGCAGAAAGGCTACAGCCTGATTCATGCTGCCTGCCTGTCGTTCGATGGCCGTGCCGTGCTGGTGACTGCCAAGACTGACACAGGCAAGACATCGACCATCATCCTCACGGCGAAGAATTCGCCGGCCTGCCAATTCCTTTCTGACGACATGACCATCGTCTCGGCCGATGGCACGGTGCTGAGTTATCCCAAGCCGATGACGATCAGCGCGCACACGTTGAACGCAGCCAAGACCGCGCCGTTGCCGCTGTTGAACCGCGCTGCGCTGCAGGTGCAAAGCCGGCTGCATTCAAAATCGGGCCGCAAGGTCGGGTTGACGCTGGGCAACAGCCGCTTCCCTGCGGCCAGTTTGAACGCCATCGTGCAGATGATCGTTCCGCCGCCGAAATACATGATCGACCGGCTGGTGCCAGGCGCGCAAATTGGCAGCCGGGGCCGGCTGATGCTGGCGGTGGTCATCGAGCGCGGGCCGGAGGCTGAGCGCGCGCTGACCCATGAGGAGATTGTGGAGGAGCTTTCGGTCAACGCCGAAGATGCATATGGCTTTCCGCCTTATCCGATCATTGGGCAACAGCTTTTCACCTGGGATGGTCGCGATTTGCATGAGCAGGAGCGTGCCATCGTCAGCGCTGCGCTGGTTGGGTGCAGCGCCGGCCTGATGCGCAGTGCCAACTTCGGTTGGTGGAAACGCATCGCGGCGCTGGTTGACGCCAAGGTGCAGGCTGGGGCGGCGCCTGCCGGAGAGGTGCCGCGCGCAACATCGAGCGAGGCCGCGACGCGAAGGGAGGTGTTTGCAGGATGATGCCAGCATCGACTTCCGCGCGCATCCGACCCAATGGCTCGGCTGATCTGCCCGCTGACGAGGCAGCCGGCTTGAACCAGAGCAGGATTTCGTTGAGTTTGCCGAAGCGGACCAGCATATCGTGGCTGACCTGGCTGGGTTTGGCTGGCGTGCTGGGGCTGGGCTTGGTCATTCGCATGGTTGGGCTCAACCAGACCGGCTTCAACACCGATGAGGCTGTGTATGCCGGCCAGGCCGCCGGCATCTTGAACGATCTCGAGTTGAAGCCCTTTTTCCCAATCTTCAGGGCGCACCCGCTGCTCTTCCAGTTTTTGCTTGCGCTGACCTACTCGTTCACTGGCGTCAGTGACTATACCGGACGCATGGTGTCGGTCATCATCGGCGCGCTGACGGTGGCTGCCACCTTTGCGCTTGGCAAAACGCTGTATGGCGCAAAGACTGGCCTGCTGGCAGCGCTGTTCATGGCACTCATGCCATATCACGTCGTCGTCACACGCCAGGTGCTGCTGGATGGGCCGATGACGTTGTTTTCGACCTTTGCTGTGTGCGTGCTGGCGCAATATGCGCTGACGCATTCTGCGCGCTGGCTGTATGCCGCCGGCGTGTTGATGGGACTGACCTTCCTGGCAAAGGAAACAGGCATCATCCTGATCGGAGCAGTGTATTTGTTCCTGGCGTTGAATCCATCAATCAAGCTTCGCCTGCGCGACCTTGTCATCGCCACGCTGTTGTGTCTGGCGTTGATCGCTATCTTCCCGCTGGTGATCTCGCTGAGCGGCTCGGCGCGCACTGGCCAGAACTACCTCATCTGGCAACTGCTGCGACGCCCGAATCACGGTTGGGAATTCTATGCAGTGACGGTTGTGCCAATGGTTGGTGTGCTGCTGGTGTTAAGCGCCATTGCTGGCCTGGTCACGCGCTGGAAGCAGCGCACCTGGCGCGAAACGCTGCTGGTTGTGTGGATCATCGTGCCGGTGATGTTCTTTCAACTATGGTCGGTGAAGGGCTTTCAATATCTGCTGCCGGCCATGCCGCCGCTGGCGGTATTGAGCGCGGTGGCATGCACCGGCTGGATGGATCGCGCCGGTTGTGTCTTGCGTGTGCGCCGGCTGCGCCTTGCATGGCGCTGGCTGGGGCTAGCTGGCGCGGTCATCGTCGCGCTCTCACTGGCCGTGCCGAGCGGCGTTGTTGTCCTGGCTGCGCCGGATGCACGCGGGCTGGCCGGCGCGGGTGGGTTGCCGGGTGGCCGCGAGACGGGCTTGTGGTTCAAGCAGAACACGGTGAAGGACGCGCAGGTGCTGGCCGTTGGGCCGGCCATCGCCAATTTGATCCAGTTTTACGGTCACCGCAAAACGCACATGCTGTCCATCAGCATCAACCCGTTGGAGCGCAACCCTGCCTACGACCCAATCGTGAATCCCGATCTGGAATTGCGCAAGGGTGAGATTCACTACATCGTGTGGGATGCATACTCTGCGGGGCGTTCGCGCTTTTTCTCAAACAAGCTGCTGAAGTATGTGCAGCGCTACAACGGCCGGCCCGTGCATGCTGAATTCGTCGGTGACAGGGAAATTATTGTCGTCTACGAGGTGCATCCGTGAAACGGCATCATCTCATCGTTGCCGGCGTCGCCCTTGCATTTGCGCTGCAAGCGCCAGCACAAGCACAAGCGCCGCAGCCGCCGGCGACGCGCACGCCCATCCGCCATTTTGTGGTGTTGATGGAGGAGAAGCGCAGCTTCGACAGCTACTTCGGTGATTACCCGGGCGCCGAGGGCATGCCCGACGATGCCTGCGTGTTGCTGGGCGCCGCGCACAAGACTTGCGCCAAGCCGCAGGCAACGCAGGCGGAGTCTGTGGAAATATTGGATGCGCCGGCGCGCAGATATTCAGGCTTCATCTCCCTGTCGCGCTACACCGAAATGCACATCCCATTTTTCTGGAACGTCGCCGATCGCTTCGTTCTATTCGATCATTACTTCAGCTCTGTGCAAAGCCAGCTCAACGCGACCAACCGCAACCAGATGCACTGGGTCTCTGGCATGTCGGTCAAGTCGAAGAGCATCCCGCCGAAGGGCTACGGCAATCTGCGCACCATCTTCGACCGGTTGCAAGCGCGCGGCATTTCATGGAAGTTCTATGTTGAAGACTACAAGCCCAATGTGACCTTTCGCAGCCGCGTGCCAAATGAAGCTCTGCCGCGCCAGATCGTGAAGGTTCCGCTGCTGAACCTGGCGCGCTACGTCGATGACCCTGTGCTGTCGAAACGCATCGTTGACCTGAAGGAGTTCTACACGGATTTGCAGAACGGTACGTTGCCGGCAGTGTCGTACATCGTGGCGAATGGCGCCAGCGAGCCGACGCCCAAGAGCCTGACGCTGGGGCAGCAGCATCTGAAGGTTGTCCTGCAAGAGTTGATGCGCAGCAGCGCGTGGGAATCCTCGGCGTTGTTGTGGACGCACGATCAATCCGGCGGTTGGTATGACCACGTGAAGCCGCCGGTCGTCGATGAGTTTGGGCTGGGGTTGCGCGTGCCGGCGATGTTGATCAGCCCGTATGCCTGGGCCGGCAAGGTGGATGACACGGTGCTGGAACACAACTCCATCCTGAGATTTATTGAATACAACTGGGATCTTGCTCCGTTGGGATCACGCGATGCGAATGTCAACAACATCCTCGGCGCATTCAATTTTGACGCCGGCCCACGCGCGGCTGAATTCCTGCCCTGGGAGCGCGTGACGCAAGACGCACCCGCGGCGCGGGAGCCGGCGCGCGCATGGATTTTTGTGTTCTATGGTGGCGTGCTGGTGCTGGGCGTGATCTTGATGGTGGTGTTGCTGTGGTCGATGCTTGTGGCGCGACCCTCTGGGCCGGCGCGGGCTGGATCACGTGCAAATCGATACAGGTGATGCGATGACCCTGCGCACTTGGAGATCAGCTTGGAAGGGCGTGTTTGTGGTCTGGCTTGTGGCAACCGCTGCGGTGGCGCTAGCGTCTATTGCGTATGCTGCGCCGGCAGTTGCTGCCGGCCTGCGCGCCTCAATCCCCACCGTCATTCACATGGATCCCATCGCGCCGATCACCGCCGGCCAGCCCTTCACCGTGACCGGCATCTTTTATCGGCATGTCGAGGGTGGCAACGCTGGCATCCCGCACCGCGGAGTCAAACTGTATCTCGAATCACTCGACGAGCAGGGTGGGGCGCCGCCCAAGCCGACGCTGCTGGCGACGGTGTTCAGCGATGCGAACGGCCGGCTGCGTTGGGTGGTGCGCACGCCACTCGCCAGCGGCCGCTATCGCCTGTATTACCTGTATCAGGGCTCGCCGGTGCTGCGGGATTCAGTGGCGACGATGGAGTTGCAGGTGCTGGCTGCATCAACGCAGTTCAAACCTGCGCCGTTCATGGCCGGCAGACCCATCCAGCCAGCGAAGAGTGCAAAAACACACGTCGCGTTGATCGTGGCTGCGCCGCAGCAGGCAATCATGCCCAGCGGCGCGCTCACCGTGACGGCGCGCTTGCTCGATGCGGCCGGCGCGGCATTGCCCGATTACAACCTGTATCTGCATGTCGCCGACGCAATCCAGCGGCGCACGACGGATGCGCGCGGCTCAGTGACTTTCGTCATCAAGAAGGCGCTTGATCCGGGGCTGCATACCTTGCAGGTGATCTTCGTGGGACGGGGGAGCCATCTGCCTGCACAGCGGCAATCCGTCATCACGGTCGCCCCGCCGGCAGCGACGCTGTTGACATTCGCGCGCGCAATCACCACTGCGCCGGCCTATGTGGGGGACGAGATCGCCTACGTTGCGCAACTGTCATCTGATAGCCGGCCCATACCTGCTGCCTTTGTGCGATTCTTCGTGGATGGCGCCTTCCTTCGCGGCGCAAACACCGATGCTGAAGGGAAGATCGAATTGCAGTTGCCGCGCAGCCTGGCGGCAGGTTCACACGTCGTCAGCGCCACTTTGCGTGCCACGCCAAACCAAGCCGGCGCAGTTGTCAGCGCGTCATTGCTGCTATTGCCGCGCATCCTGGAATTGCGCACGGTGCCACCGCTGCAAGGCATCCAGATTCGCATCGGTGATGCCGTGCTGGAGACTGACGCGGCTGGCGTGGCGCGAACGACCGTCAGCACGACCGGGGCGTTGACCGCAACGGTGTTGCCGCATCAACCGCCAATCGGCACTGTGCGCGTCGAGTTCGACCGCTGGTCAGATGGCGCACTGTCGACCACGCGCAAGTTGCGACTGACTTCGGACGTCACCACGACGTATCAAATCGGATTCAACGTCAGCCATCCGGTCATTCTGCGATTCGTGGAGGAAGCAGCGGGGCGGGAAGTGGCGCCGAGCCGGCTGGGCAGCATTTTGCTGATCACCAGCGCCGGCGAAGCCATTTCGGTCAGCGCGACCAGTGATGGACTGCAATGGCTGAAGGCGAATCGCATCATTCGCCTCGAAAAAACGCTGCTGGCATCGCCTGTCTCATACCAGTTGCGCAAGGTCACCGTTGATGGTGTGAATGTGGTGAATGAAGGCCAGCAACGCTTCAAGGTCGCGCCGAATGCGCATTGGACGATGAGGTTGCAGATGCACGACCTGGAGGTGGAGGTGAGCGATGCATTGCTTGGCACGCCGCTGGGCAAGGGCTTGCGCGTGGATTATCCAGGCGGCGATTCGCGCCATGTGGCGCTCGATCCGGCTGGAAAGATACGCCTTGAATCGCTCTCGCGCGGGAGTTACACCGTCACCGTGCAGGAGGTGCAGGGTATTCGCTCACCCATGCTGGTCGCGCTGTCGCGTAACCGCGAAGTGAGCATTGCGGTGATCAGTTATCTGGATCTGGTGATTGTGGGCGGGGTGATGATGTTTTTGGCAATGGCTGCGCTGCTGATGGGCCGGCGCAAGGCGCTGATCCGGCTGCTGAGCGGCATGAGGTGAGCGATGAATACATCTCCATGCATGCATCCTCAAGGGGCATGGCGCGTTTGGGTCGTATTGGCTGCGTTGGCTTTTGGCGTTGCTGCATGCGCCCGCACAGCCACAGACGCGCCGGATGAGATTGAGTATGCGCCGGAGTTAGAGCAGAGCGTCGCGCCGGCCGCACTGATGGAATCCAGCCCGGCGCCGCCCCTCCAGCAACGCACGCCGCTATTTGCCTATTACTACATCTGGTTCGATCTGCAATCGTGGGATCGGGCCAAGATTGACTACCCGCAACTGGGGCGATATTCCAGCGATGACGAGGGTGTGATGCGGCAACATATTGCATGGGCAAAAGATGCCGGCATCGATGGGTTCATTGTCGGCTGGAAAAGTTCAGGGAAGCTCAACGCCCGCCTGGAAAAGCTTCTCCGCATCGCCGACGAAGAGGCATTCAAACTCATCGTGATCTATCAGGCATTGGATTTCTCGCGCGATCCATTGACGATCAACCGCATTGGCGCTGATCTGGATGAATTCGTCGTGCACTACGGACAGCATCCATGCCTGCAGGTGTTTTCCAAGCCGGTTGTGATCTGGTCTGGCACGTGGAAATTCTCGGCGAGGCAGGTGGAGAGCGTTGTCGCGCCGCGCCGCGAGAAGTTGCTGATTCTCGCCACGGCCAAGAATGTGAAAGACTACCTGCGCATTGCGCATCTGGTGGATGGAAATGCCTATTACTGGTCATCCGTGAATGTGGACACCAACGCGAGTCACGCGACCAAACTGAATGAGATGGCAAATGCGATTCACGCGCGCAATGGCCTGTGGATTGCGCCGGCCGCGCCGGGCTTCGATGCGCGTCTGGTGGGCGGCACACAAGTGATCGAACGCAAGGACGGCGAAACGCTGCGCCGGCAATTGTCAGCCGCTGCGGCGGCATCCCCGGACGTCATCGGCCTGATCAGTTGGAATGAGTTCAGCGAAAACTCGCATGTCGAGCCGAGCATAGTGCATGGCCGGCGCTATCTGGATGTGCTGCAGGAGATACGGCTGGCGCCATAGCGCAATTGCGGAGGAACAAGTATGTCATCACCACGGAGACGCCGAGCGTGGTTTCTGGCCTTGGGCATTGCAACGCTAGCCGTGTTGCTTGCAAGCCTGCCAGCGGATGCCGGCTTGAACTCAATCACGCCCGGCAATGCAGCGAAATTCGCACCCGAAAGCGCCACCCCAGACCTCAAGCTTCGCGCCATTGCCACGAATGTGCGCGAGGTGGACCTCGTCTGGATTGTGCCAGCAGGCCTGCCGGCAATAACCAGCTTTAATGTCTACCGCGACGGCAGGTTGATCGTCACCTTGCCGGCCAGCACAACATCGTATGTTGACACGAGCGCAAACCCAGGCAGCCGCTATCGCTATTCGGTGGTGGCTGTCGATGGCGCCGGCAGCCGGATCAGCGCCTCGAAGGCCGTGAGGGCGGTCATGCCGAGAATTCCTGACCTGCCCGATGATGAGCGACCGGCGGCGGTTGAAGGCTTGACCGCCACTACATTGCCAGACCATATCCTGCTCGACTGGTATGAATCCAACGACAACACCGACCTCACCGGCTACCTGATCAAGCGCGACGGCAGGCGGCTGGAACTGGTCGATAGCGGCACGCTCCAATACCGCGATACATCGGTGAAGCCGGGCGCGCGCTATGTCTATTCGATCGAGGCGATCGACACGGTAGGCAACCGCTCCTTCCCCGAGACGGTGGTTGGCACGAGCGCCGGCAGGACGATGGTTGCGAGCGATTTACAACCGCCGGCTGTCTACCTTCCAATCGTCATCAACGACGCGCCACAGAAACAGGAAGTGAGCGAAGAGGCTGTCCCCGACGAACCCATCACGACGGCAGCCTATGCCTCACAGTTGCGACGCTATCCCTATCTGACGGATTTGGTCGGCCCGTATGTCACCATCAACTGGGCCACCAGCACCTCAAGCGCCTCCGGCTATGTGACCTATGGTCAAGTGGGCAGCGAGGCCTGCACTGCGCATCAAGTGCCGGCGACGAAGAGCAGCATCAATGTCAACTCGATCACTGTGTATCAGTGGAAAGCCGCATTGACGCTGACGCCCGACACTCGCTATTGCTATCGGGTGTTTCTGGGATCAGAGCCGGCAGTGGATTTGCTTGGCAGCGATCCAGCTCCCGAGTTCACAACGCAGTTGCCGGCCGGCTCGATGACCCCTTTTTCCTTTGTCGTGCTGGGTGATTGGGGCGATGTTGACAATGGTGAGCCATATCAATCGGCGTTGATGGGGCTGATTGCGCAGAGCGGCGCGCGCTTTGCCCTGACCACTGGCGACAACGCGTATTCCTCGGGCAGCCAGACGAACTATGGCGATCTGGTGGAGACCGGCGCAGGCGTCAGCGGCGTGTTCGGTCCGCAAGGTTGGGGTGTGCCAGGGCGGTCGATAGCGATGTTTCCCACGCTGGGCAACCATGGCATCTCGAACGCCGATTCTGCCGGCAACTCGCACCTGCTCAACTGGCCGCAAATGCAAGCGGCGCAGTTGTCGAACGGGCGATATGTGAGCGAGTACTACGGTGGCATCGACGGCATCAATGGGCGAAACTATCCGAGCGCGTGGTACGCGTTCGATGCCGGCGTTGCGCGCTTCTATGTGTTGCAAGCAGCCTGGTCAGACACGAACATCGGCAATGCCAGTTCATCCTATCAGGTGGATTACGACTATCACTGGACTCCCTCCAGCGCGCAGGTGCAATGGCTGGTGAACGATCTGGCGACTCACCCAAACGCGATCAAGTTCGCTTTCTTCCACTATCCGTTATTTTCAGACAACGCCGAGGAGGAGTCCGATGAGTATCTGCAAGGCCAGAACAGTCTGGAAGGTCTGCTCCGGCAATATGGCGTCAATCTGGCGTTCAACGGCCATGCCCATCTGTACCAGCGCAATGTGGTCGATGGGTTGACCACCTATGTCGTCGGCGCCAGTGGCGTGAAATTGCAACGAATGGATGCCGGATGCAGCAGCACAGATGTCTATGCATTGGGCTGGTCGAATTCGAAAAACCAGGGCTATGCTTGCGGCGCTGCGCCGGCGCCGGCATCAAAGAATTCTGTCTACAGCTTCGTGAAAGTGAGCGTGAATGGCAACACAGTGATCGTGTCACCGATGAACGCATTGGGTCAGATATTTGACGAACAGGTATATCAATTTGGCGCGCCATTGCCCACCAGCACGCCGACCAGCGAGCCGACGGAGACGCCACAGCCAACAGCCACGCCGACAAACACGCCTGAGCCAACGCCCACCAGCACGCCGAC
>JBDHWI010000115.1:0-13142 GCA_039810125.1 Thermoflexales bacterium
GCTGCTGCCATGCAGGCGGTGGGATTAAGCGACAAGCTGAAGAACAAGCCGACCGAGATGAGCGGCGGCCAGCAACAACGTGTCGCCATCGCCCGCGCGCTGATCAACGATCCGGCTGTCTTGCTGGCCGATGAACCCACCGGATCGCTCGACAGCAAGACCGGCGCTGAAGTGCTGGATCTGTTTGAGTCGTTGCAGCGCGACAAGGGCATCACCCTCGTCATCGTCACGCATGATCCCAGCGTGGCTGCCCGCGCCCGCCGCATCATCAGCATTCGCGATGGCCAGTTGGAGAGTGACATTTCACGATGATTTTGACCGTTCGCGCATGGGAGGTTCCGCATGAGCATCTTCGAGATACTGCGCACCGCAACGGAAAGCCTGGCAGCCAACAAACTGCGCACGGCACTGACCATGCTTGGCGTCGTCATCGGTGTGGCGTCGGTCGTAACCCTGTTGAGTTTGGGCGCCGGCGTGCAGAGCTTCGTCGGCGCCCAACTCGAAACACTCGGCACCAATCTGGTCAACGTCTTTCCCAGCGACATCCCCAATGCCAGATTGACGTTCGAAGACGCTGTGGCGCTTGCCGACCCGAAGAAGGTGCCAGGAGTGGTGCGCGTGGTGCCAGGCGTGGAGGACATAGCAGAGGTGATGGCCGGCCGTATCAAGCAGCTTTACACCGTCGCCGGCAGCCCGCCGGCCTTTTTTGCTCAAAACAGCGTGACGCTTGATCAGGGGCGTTGGTTCACTAACAGCGAGGCGGATGCGCGCGCGCGTGTGGCGGTGCTGGGTGCGGCTGTGACCGAGCGCCTTTTCCCCAGCGGCAATGCCGTCGGCGAAATCATCACCATCAACGGCGTCTCATTTCAGGTGGTTGGCGTTGCCGCGCCGAAGGGTGGGCTGAGCATTGGCGTGGATGACGCCGTGCGTGTGCCGATCACCGTGGCCGCCGAGAAGCTGTTCTCCTCGCGCCCAGGCGGCGCGCGCAGCCTGAGCAGCATCACCCTTGAGATTACCAGGGATGTCTCTACCGTGCGTGTCACGAATGCCGTCACGCGTGTATTGCGCCAGCGCATGAACGTCGAGCCAGAACAAACCGACCCCTTCACGCTGTTCGTGCCGACATCGCTGTTGTCGAGCTTCAACACCATCTCGACTGCACTGACGGCGTTTTTGGGCATCATCGGCGCGATCTCGCTCATTGTTGGCGGCATCGGCATCATGAACATCATGCTGGTGAGCGTGACCGAACGCACACGCGAAATCGGTGTGCGCAAGGCGGTCGGCGCATCGCCGGCATCCATCCGTGCGCAATTCCTGGTGGAGGCCTTGACGGTGACCAGCCTCGCTGGCGTCATCGGCGTCGCAGTCGGCATGGCTGCAGCGAATTTCGGCGGGCAGATTCAGGAGGATTTCCAGCCCATCGTGCAACCCAGCTCGGTGCTGATCGCCTTTGGCGTCAGCGTCGCCATCGGCGTGATCTTCGGCCTGTATCCAGCCTGGCGTGCCAGCCGGCTGCCGCCGGTCGAGGCGTTGCGCTACGAGTAATGCTTGTATCGAGCCGCGCGCTGCCCGATAATTCACTCCAACCCTTGAAGGAAGCGACACGCCTCATCCGGCTGAGCTTGATTGTGCAAATCGCGCTGGCCTTCTTTGCCATGGCGAGTGATGTCCTCGCGTCCAGCGCAGAGATGTCGCTGGCTGGTGCTGCTGCCACCGAATTGACACGCACCGTCATCACCATCGACGTGATTGCCACCTTGCCGGTGATTGTGTTGTTCGCCGCCACACTGGCGCCACGCACCATGTCCACGCGGCGCAACGTGCAAGCCGTGCTGGCGCTGATGATCATCTGCTTTGCGTGGCAGATCAACCTGCCGGCCCTCGTGGGCATCCGGCTGGCGGCTGCCAACCCAGGCGTTGGCGTGCCGCTGTATGAGTTGGTGGTTAGCGGCGCCTCTCCTGCCAGCCTGGTGTCTGGTCCAATCGGCGAACTGCTTCTATTCGCGTTGCTGCCGGCGGTGATTGGGGCATGGCTGGGTGGCCGGCGCAGCGCCATCGGCTGGGCCTTTTTCACCAGCCTGTGCATCGCGGTCAGCGTGTTGCTCGTGTGGCAGATCACGCCGGCCGATCTGCGAGGGGATGAGCGGGTGATCGATGCTGTCGTCCTGTTGTTGGGCCAGGGGCTAGTTATCGGCATGGTGTGCTATTTCGTCGGTGTGCTGGCCGATCAGCAACGCGCTGAGCAAGCGCAGGTGGAGCAAGCCAATGCGCAACTCGCCGAAGCCAACCAGCAACTGGCGGCGCAGGCCAGCATTCGCGAGCAACTGGCAGCGTCGCGCGAGCGCATGCAGCTTGCGCGCGAATTGCACGACACGCTGGCGCATACGCTCGCCGGCCTTGCCGTCCACCTCGATGCCGTCACCGCCATCGTCGATCCACAGGCAACGGAAGTGAAGGCCGAGCTGTCGCGCGCCAGTGAATTGGCGCACAATGGCCTTGATGCGGCGCGGAATGCCATCGTCGGCTTGCGCTCAGACGTCGTGAGTGAACTGGGATTGAAGCAGGCCATCCAGCGGCAGCTCGATCTTGTGGAGCGCCGCGCCAACGTGCAAGGCGAATTGGTGATCGAAGGTGGTGAGCCGAATCTTGCGCCGGCGGATGCACAATCGTTGTTTGGCATCGCACAGGAGGCGTTGAACAACGTGGAGCGACACGCCAATGCGCAGCACGTGCAAGTGGTGCTGGCAGCGCGCCGGCTGCGCATCAGCGACGATGGCATTGGCTTCGACGATGCGCGGCCACAAAATGGCCGCTATGGCTTGCGCGGAATGCGCGAGCGAGCGACGTCCATGCGCGCGCGGCTGCATATTGTCAGCCGCGCAGGTCATGGCACGATCATCGAGGTGACATGGTGAATGAGGGCAAGATTCGCGTGCTGATCGCCGATGATCAGGAGATCATCCGGCATGGACTGGCATTGATCTTGCGCAACGAGCCAGACATGGACGTGGTCGGGCTGGCGAGTGATGGCGCAGAGGCGGTCACGCTGGCCGTGCGGCTGCAACCGGATGTCATCCTCATGGATATCGTCATGCCGGCCCTGAACGGCATCGCGGCTACGCGCCAGATCGTATCGGAATTGCCTGGCGCCGGCGTGATCATCCTGACCACCTACGATGCAGACGACATGGTGTTTGAGGGTGTGCGCGCCGGCGCGATGTGCTATCTGCTGAAAGGCGCGCGCAGCGACGCGGTGCTGGCCGCCATTCGCAGCGTGCATCGTGGCGAATCGCACCTGGATGCTGGTGTCGCGCGCAAGGTGATGGACGAGTTTCGCCGGCTGAGCGGGTTGGCCGAGCCGGCAGATGCTGATGCGCCGGCGGATGACGTGGTGGTGGAAGGGCTGACTCCGCGTGAAATGGATGTGCTTGTCCTGCTGGCGGAGGGCAAAACCAATCGTGAGATTGCTGAGTCGCTGGTGTTGAGCGAAGGCACGGTCAAGAATCACATCAGCAAGATCATGGGCAAACTGCACGCGAATGACCGCGCGCAAATCCTGGTGAAGGCGGCGCGCCGCAAGCTGGTGAAGCTGGGATAGGCATGACCGGCGCAGACATCCCTTGACGCAGCAATGGGCAAAAAGGGCTTGAGGCGGCTGTCCAAGCCGGCTCAGTCGACTATTCGGCTGCCTGCGTCACATATGGCAACGTGTTCACCTGTTGGTCGATTGCCGGCGCAGGCAGTGTGATGGTGACGACGGTGCGGATGCCGGGCGCGCTTTGGATATTGATGGCACCCTTGTGCATCTCCACGAGGGGCTTGGCGATGGACAGCCCCAGGCCGGCAGAACGCTTGTCGCTGTGCGAGTTGCTGGCCTTGTAGAAGCGCTCGAAGACATGCGGCAAATCGGCTGACGGGATGCCATTGCCGGTGTCCGTGACGGTGATCTTCGCGCCGGCGTCGCAGAGCCTTGACTCCAAGGTGATGGTTCCACCGGCTGGCGTGTGACGCAGGGAGTTGTCAAGCAGGATCAACAGCACCTGCCACAGGCGGGTGGGGTCTGCGAGGACGATGCCCTCTGCGCTGGATACGTCCACGCTTACCCGTTTGTCTTGCGCAAGTGCAGTGAAAGAGTGCGCCACTTTGGGCAGGAAATCGCAAAGATCGACTGGCGACAAATCGAGTTTCAACTGCCCCGCATCCAGGCGCGACAACACCAGCATGTCGTCCACCAGATGCGACATGTAATCTGTTTCATTTAGCACATCGTCAAGCAAGACCCGCTGGGGATGGGCCGTGTCGAGGTTGAGCTGAAGCACCTGCGCGCTGGCGCGAATGAGGGTGAGCGGCGTGCGCAGTTCATGGCTGGCGTTGGCCACGAAGGTTTGCTGTTGCTCCCACAGCCGGCGCGTGGAGCGCAACGACCTGCCGGCCAGCCACCAACTCATCGCGCCGGAACCCACCGTGATGAGCGCGCCCGACACGAAGAGAATGGAGAGCAGATGGTGCTTGATGCGATCGTCCTCGGTCAGGAAGCGGCCAAGCTGGATGTAGGCCGCCGGCGCGCCGGCCGGCAATGCGCGTGTGTAGAGCCGCAGGTGCACGCTGTTGCCTGCATACACGCTGCGGAAATCGTCACCGTTGGCGCGTGCCAAAAACAGCGCGTCCGGCTCGCGCAGATTCAACCTGTCCAGCAACGGCTGACTCGATCTGGCATGCTTCAGCGGACGACCCTGCGCATCAAGCAGGCTGATCAGTTCGACTGTGTCTTCGTCGTCATAGGCATCTTCGATTTGTCCAATCAAAAGCCAGGGTTGCTCGAGATGTTGCAAGTCGTCGGGCAGGGATAAGCCAAGTGCTTTGTATTCAATCGCCATGACCTCCAGTAGTGACTTGTCTGTGACATAGGACAGGTAATAGGTGGTCGCTCCATACAACAGGCCCGATGACAGCGCCACCAGCGCAAGCATCTTCAAAATCGAGCTGGCGGTGAGTGATGTGCGCAACGCGCCGAAAATATTCCCCTCCGGCTCGACCTGTGTGGGCCGGCTTGGATGTCGAGCTTGCGCCAGACGCAGAATGTTGAACACGCCTCATCCTCCCCGCATCCGATATCCAAGCCCGCGCACAGTTTCAATCGGATCGCGCAAGCCTTGAGTCACGTTGAGCTTATGCCGTAGATAGGAGATGTACAAGTCGACGATGGTGACTTGCACCAGACTGTTCGGTGGCCAGACGCGTTGAAAGATCTGTTCGCGCGTCAGAGCTTGATGTGGATGCCGCATCAGGCATTCCAGCACTTCCCATTCCGTGATGGTCAAGCTGAGGCTGCTGTTGCCCCGCCGCGCAGTGTGGGATTGGATGTCCAGCGTGATGTCGCCGTAGCGCAACTCCATCGTGTCGCTGCCCAGCGATTGCGCTGATTGGTAGCGCCGGCTCATCGCGCGCACGCGCGCCGCCAACTCCTCGAGATCGAAGGGTTTGGACAGGTAATCGTCCGCGCCATTGTCCAACCCTGCGATGCGATCCTCCACCTGGCTGCGCGCGGTGAGCATCAGCAGCGCCATTTGCACGCGCGCGTTACGCACGGCGCGGCAGATCGCCGGCCCATCCCGATGCGGCAGCATCCAGTCGATGATGCCAACCCCATAGGCGTGGGTCAACGCCATTTCCAAGCCAAGGTTGCCATCGTGGGCAACATCCACGCGGTAGTGTCTTTGCTCGAAAAACGCGCCAATGAGACGCGCGAGCCGTTCGTCGTCCTCGATGAGCAGAATGCGCATAACCAGCCCCCTCGCATGGTGATGTGCTTGTGCCTCTGCCGCGACGATGTGCAGCGAAGTGTTCTAGATGAGCAATGACGTGGCAGGGCAACCACATTGGAAATTGATGAGAAACAATGCCCCATCCCCTATGAGAAACCCTACAAACACAGTCTAAAACTCATTCTCAACGTAGTTGCGTGAATTGTCAATAGCTCTTTGCGATATGCAATGAAATAGCGTCAGATAGCGCGATGGAAGGCGCGTGATGCAATGTCATTGCGTGACGGCGTTTTTCGTGATGTAACCATGTTGTAAACATGGGCGACGACGCTTTCCGATCGTTTTGTGTTGATTGTTCGACGCATGCTCGCCAATTGTGACAAGAGGGATGTCACAAAGGTCTGTTGGCGGCTGGTGAGGGCATATCGTGCGTGTTTCACACCGCCTTGCTGCTCTGAGATGTCCGTCAAGCATTCAGGTCGCCATCACTTCAAGCCACACCCAGGAGGAGGTCGCGAAAATGCTCAAAGGGATCATTCGATGGAGTCTTCAGTATCGATTTTTGTTCGCCATTCTGGCCGTGGTGTTGACCACATTCGGCTACATTCAGGTTCGCCGAATGCCAGTCGACGTGCTGCCTGAGTTCTCACCACCCTACGTCGAAATCCAGACTGAGGCGCTTGGTTTGTCGGCCAAGGAGGTGGAGCAACTCATCACTGTGCCGATGGAGCAGGACTTGTTGAGCGGCGTTGCCTGGCTGGACACGATTCGCTCGCAATCTGTGCCGGGCATGTCGTCGATCGTGGTGTTCTTTGAACCTGGCACGGATCTCATGCAAGCGCGGCAGATGGTATCTGAACGGATGACTCAGGCCGTTGCATTGCCGCATGTGTCAAAGCCGCCGATCATGTTGCAGCCACTCTCATCAGCCAGCCGCTTCATCATCGTCGGCCTGTCTTCCAAGGACATCTCACCGATTGACATGTCGGTGCTGGCGCGCTGGACGATCGGCCCCAAGTTGATGGGCGTGCCCGGCGTCTCCAATGTGGCGATCTGGGGTCAACGCGATCGTCAATTGCAGGTGCAGGTGGACCCGGAGCGTTTGCGTGCCAATGATGTCGCCCTGCAGCAGGTGCTGGAAACCACCGGCAATGCGCTGTGGGTGTCGTCGCTGAGCTTTCTGGAAGCTTCGACCCCTGGCACGGGCGGATTCATCGACACGCCCCAGCAACGGCTGGGCATCTGGCACGTCTCGCCGATTTCATCGGCGGCTGAGCTGGGGCAGGTGGTGGTGGAAGGCACGACCTTGCGCCTGAGCGACGTGGCGAAGGTCGTCGAAGACCATCAACCACTGATCGGCGATGCCCTCTCCACGAATGGCCCCGGCCTGTTGCTGATCGTGGAGAAACTGCCAAACACCAACACACTCGAAGTGACGCGCGGTATTGAGCAGGCGCTCGATGAGATGAAACCCGGCCTCGGCGGCATCGACATCAACACAGCCATCTTCCGTCCGGCTTCCTACATCGAGAACAGCATGAGCAACGCCAGCACGTCGCTGCTGATCGGTGCGGTGCTGGCGATACTGGTGTTGCTTGCCTTCTTGAATTGGCGCTCGGCGCTGGTCGTCATGCTGGCTGTGCCGGTTGCGATGCTGACCGCGCTGATCGTGTTGAACCTGCGCGGCGCGACACTCAACGCGATCGTGCTGGCCGGCCTGGCCATTGCGCTCGGCGTCGTCATCGATGATGCAGTCGCCGATGCAGAGCACATCGCGCAGCGCATCCGGCGGCTGCGCAAGGAAGGCTCGACACAATCCACCTTCAACATGGTGCTGGGCGCGGCCAGTGAAATGCGCGGGACCATGCTGTTTGCCGCGCTGATCGTGTTGCTGATCATCGTGCCGGTTTTCTTCTTCGATGGCATTTCCGGCGCGTTCTTCCAGCCGTTGGCGATTTCATACATCATCGCCGTCATCGCCTCGATGGCGGCGGCCCTGCTGCTGACACCTGGCCTCAGCCTGATTCTGCACTCTGGCGCATTCGGCGCCCTGCCAGGTCGTGGCGAGCCGCTCCTTGCGCGCGGTTTGCAGCAACTGTATGGGCGGATCATGTCGCCCAACGTCAGCCGGCTGCGACTGATCTACGCGCTCATCGGCGTGTTGGTTGTCGCCGGCCTGCTGTCCTTGCCGCTGCTGTCCCAGCAATCGCAACTCCAGACGCTGCTGCCGACCTTCAAAGAGCCTGATGTGCTGATCAGCCTGTCTGCCTCGCCCGGCACATCGCACCCGGCGATGCTGAGCATTGCCAACCAGGCCAGCAGCGAGTTGCGCGCAGTGGCAGGTGTGCGAAATGTCGGCGCTCACGTGGGCCGCGCCGTGTTCGGCGATCAGGTTGTTGGCATCAACTCGGCGCAGCTCTGGGTCAGCATCGACCCGACTGCCCGCTACGAGGAAACCCTTGCCGCAATTCGTGGGATCGCCGGCGGATACCCGGGTGTCCAGGCCGATGTGCTGACTTACTTCCAGGATCGCAGCAAGCCCATCAACGCCCGGACAGACCAAGGCATGGCGGTGCGTGTATTTGGCGAGAACCTGGATGTCTTGAAGACGGAAGCGGAGAAGATGCGCCAGATTGTCGCCGGCGTCAGCGGCGTCGCCAATGCACAACTCGACCTGCCGGCGGAAGAGCCAACGGTCGAGATAGAAGTCGATCTTGCTAAAGCCGAACGCTATGGGATCAAGCCAGGCGATGTGCGGCGCGCGGCAGCAGTCATGTTTTCGGGCTTGCAGGTGGGGAGTCTGTTTGAAGATCAGAAGGTGTTCGATGTGGTGGTGTGGAGCGTCCCTGAGGCGCGCCAGAACATCACCAACATTCGCGAATTACTGATCGATACCCCTTCCGGTGGTCATGTGCGGCTGGAAGATGTGGCCAACGTGCGCGTTGCGTCCAGCCCGAACGTGATTCGGCGCGAGAGCATTTCGCCCTACATCGACATCACCTTCACCCCGCAGGGACGCGAGGCCGGCGCTGTCGCCAGCGACATTGAGCGCGCGATCAAAGGCGTCCAGTTTCCCCTGGAATACCACGCCACGGTGCTGGGCCATCTGTCTGAGCAGCAGGCGATGCAGCAGCGCATCTTCCTCGCCATCGCCATCTCCCTGATAGGGGCTTTTCTGTTGTTGCAGGCAGCCTTCGGCAGTTGGCGCACTGCAACGATGGCGTTTCTGAGCCTGCCGCTGGCGCTGGTGGGCGGGTTGGTGGCGGCACTGGCAGCCGGCGCGGGACTTGCATCGCTGGGTGTGATGGCAGGCCTGCTGCTTGTCCTTACTGTGGCGTTGCGTAACTGCGTCATGTTGATTGCGCGCCTGCAGGAACTGCGCCGAGTTGAAGGCGAGCAGTTTGGCCCAGCGCTGGTGATGCGCGGCTCGCGCGAGCTGGTCGTGCGCATCGTGACCACTGCGCTGGTGATCGCCGCACTGCTGCTGCCGTTTGTGTTGAGCGGCAATGTGGCAGGGCAGGAGATCTTGCATACCCTGGCGATCGTGACGATAGGTGGTTTGGTCACCTCGACCCTGCTCAATCTGTGCATCGTGCCGGCGCTGTATTTGCGGTTTTGCCGCGTCGCCGGCGCAAGCGAAGAATTTGCAGTGGCGCCCTTGCCCACTGTTCCAGCCAAGTAACTCATACCTGCCGCCGGCTAGATCGGCACATGTGATCTGGCCGGCGGCGCAGCGAACACAGGAGGAATGCCATGGCGAAGCATCAATATTGGATGGCCGCGCTGTTGATGGTTGCTGGTCTTCAGCTGGCTGGCTGCGCTGCCAAGCCACCGGCTGCGGCAGCAGAGAAGCCGTCACACGTCGATCCGATTGAAGGGTCGAAGCTGAAGAAAGTGACCCTGACTGAAAAGGCAAAGGCAAGGCTGGACATCCAGACTACGGCAATGTTGGAGGAGCAGGTGACCCGCAAGCGCAGAGTGGGCGGCGAGGTTGTAGCGACGATGGGCACGGCGCCGGCGAATGGCGGCTTGTGGGTGCGCGTGAATATGACCGACGGTGATCTCAGCCGGGTCGACAACAGCCAGCCGATTCGCGTGCTGCCGATCGATGGCAGCGATGACGATGACGGCGTGGAGGCAGAGGTTGAGGAAGACGATATGCAGGATGAGGAGGAAGCCGGCGGCGCCAAGGTGGTGTATTACGCATTGCGCGGCAAAGACCATGCCCTTCAGCCCGGGCAGCGGATGCTGGTCGAACTTACCCTGAAGAGCGACAGCAAAGCGCGCAAGTCAATACCCTATTCCGCCATCATCTATGACATCAAGGGTGAAACCTGGGTCTACATGAGTTCCGAACCGCTCGTCTTTGTGCGCGCGCCGGTCAAGATCGATTACATCGTTGGCCAGACTGCGTATCTGACGGAGGGGCCGGCAGCCGGCACCCAGATTGTGACCAATGGCGTCGCCGAGCTGTACGGCGCGGAAACCGGCGTGGGCAAGTGACGCTGAAAACCACGCAAGGAGGCTCCTCATGTTGCGTTGGATTGTTGGAACAAGCCTGCGATTTCGCTACGTTGTGGTTTTTACTGCCATCGCGGCCATGATTCTTGGCTTCGTCCGACTGCAAAACCAGTCGGTGGATGTCTTCCCGGAGTTTGCGCCACCCAAAGTGGAGATTCAGACGCCGTGCCTTGGCCTGTCTGCTGCAGCGGTGGAGCAACTCGTGACCATTCCGCTTGAGCAGGCGTTGAACGGTGTGCCAGGGTTGGACATCATGCGCTCGAAGTCTGTGCCAGATCTGTCGGACATTGTCCTGATCTTCAAGCAAGGGACGGATTTGGTGCGCGCGCGGCAATTGGTCAATGAGCGTGTGGCGACCGTGCTGCCGACGCTGCCCACCTGGGCGGCGCCGCCCATCATGATTCAGCCGCTGTCGTCCACCAGCCGCGTCATGAAGATCGGCGTGTCATCGAAGAGCATTGCGCTGACAGACCTTTCGATGATTGCATACTGGAAGATTCGCGCGCGCCTGCTCGACGTGCCGGGTGTGGCGAATGCGCCGATCTGGGGTGAGCGCATCAAGATGCCACAGGTGCAGGTGGACCCTGAGCGGATGCGCGCGCACAACGTTTCGCTCGATGAAGTGATGCAGACCACCTCCGATGCGCTTGATGCCGGCTTGCTGCACTTCTCAAACGGCGCAGTCATCGGCACAGGGGGATTTCTGGATACGCCCAACCAGCGACTCTCGGTTCGCTCGGTTTTGCCGATCGTGACGCCGGAGAAGATGGCTTTGGTGCCAATTCCTAACAAAAAGAACAGCGATGGCTCGCATCTGCGGCTTGGTGATGTTGCAGACGTGGTATGGGACACATGGCCGATGGTAGGCGATGCCGTCATCAACGGCGGGCCAGGTTTGATGCTGATTGTCGAGAAGCTGCCGTGGGCAAACACGCTGGACGTGACGCGCGGCGTCGAAGAGGCGATTGCAGAGATGCAGCCTGGCCTGCTCGGCGTCGAGATTGACACGACCATCTTCCGGCCGGCGACCTTCATCGAATCGTCCATCGACAACCTGCGTGAGTCGCTGTTGATCGGCGCACTGCTGGTCATCATCGTCCTCTTCCTGTTCTTGTTCGAGTGGCGCGTGGCGCTCATCAGCGCCACCATCATCCCGCTATCGCTCATGGCGTCGCTGCTGGTGTTGAACTTGCGCGGCGTGACGATCAACGTGATGACACTGGCCGGCCTGGCGCTTGCCATCGGCGCTGTGGTAGATGACGCCATTGTCGATGTGGAGAACATCGTGCGGCGACTGCGCGAGCTGCGCAAGGCCGGCAGCGCCAAATCGACCGAGTTGATCGTGCTGGAATCGTCGCTTGAGGTGCGCGGCGCGATCATTTACGCCTCGCTGATCGAGATCTCCGCGCTGCTGCCGGTGTTCTTCCTGCAGGGGCTTTCGGGCGCATTCTTTCAGCCGCTGGCGAGCGCGTACGTGGTGGCCGGCCTGGTGTCGCCGTTCATCGCGCTCACAGTTACGCCGGCGCTGGTTTACATTCTGCTGCGCAATGCGCCGATTGAGCACCGCCAATCGCCCATCATCCCGTGGTTGCACAACGCCTACGAGCGGCTGCTGACGCCCACGCTGCGCCGGCACCGCCTGGTCTTCAGCGCGGTGACGATCTTGATGATCGCGGGTCTCACCACGGTGCCGCTTTTGGGCAGCGAGCTGCTGCCCAGCTTCAAGGAACGCGACTTCCTGATGCACTGGCTGACCAAGCCAGGCACCTCGCATCCTGAGATGTATCGCATGACCCAGGCGGCATGCAATGAGTTGATGTCCATCCCGGGCGTGCGCAACTGCGGCTCGCACATCGGCCAGGCGCTGGCTTCAGACGAGCCGGTCGGCATTTATTTCACTGAAAACTGGATCAGTGTCGATCCGGCGGTCGACTATGACGTTACGCTGAAGAAGGTCCAGTCAACGGTGGATGGCTATCCAGGGCTGGTGCGCGACGTGCAAACGTATCTAAAAGAGAGAATTCGCGAGGTGCTGACTGGCTCGAGCGACACCATCGTCGTGCGCATCTATGGGCCTGACCTGAAAGTGTTGCGGGACGAGCAGGAGAAGGTGCGGCAGGCGCTGGAAAACATACCGGGCATCGCCGATTTGAAGAAGGAACTGCACGTTGAAATCCCGCAGCTCGAAGTTCGGGTCGACCTGAGACGGGCACAGCAATATGGTGTGAAGCCCGGCGATGTGCGGCGTGCTGCGTCGGTGTTGATGGCCGGCGAGGAGGTCGGCGACTTCTTCCTCGACGGCAAAGCCTACGACGTAAACGTGTGGAGCACGCCGGCCACCCGCAGCAACGTGTTGAGCGTGAGTGAGTTGCTCATCGACACGCCGAAGGGCAGCAAGATTCGGCTGGCCGACGTGGCCGACATCAGCATCCAGCCGGCGCCAAATGTCGTCGAGCGCGAGGGTGACTCGCGCAAGATTGACGTCTCGGCCAATGTGCGCGGACGCGATCTGGGTTCCGTGTCGCGCGATGTGGAAGCTGCGTTGAAGACGGTCAACTTCCCGCTTGGCTACCACGCGGCGGTGATGGGCGAATATGCGGAGCGCCAGGCGGCACAACAGAATCTGCTGCTGGCCGGCGCGGCAGCTGTGGTTGCCATCTTCTTCCTGCTGCAGGCGTCGTTCGGGAATTGGCGGCTGGCCATCCTGACCTTCTTCACGCTGCCGTGGGCGCTGGTGGGTGGCGTGTTCGCTGCGTTGATCTTTAGCGGCGGCGTAATCTCGCTCGGCTCATTGGTGGGCTTTCTGACCATCCTTGGCATTGCCACCCGCAACGGCATCATGATGATCAGCCA
>JBDHWI010000116.1:0-12934 GCA_039810125.1 Thermoflexales bacterium
TCCGTTTTTACCATCTTTCACCACCTCTTCGCTCTCACATTGTGTGCATCGCATCTATCCGATTTTAGTCACTCCCCGCGCGTCTTAATCCCTAAATGGGAATGCCCCTCTTTCGAGCGCCAGAGTGCTGGGAAAGATCGAGATTGGGTTAAGGGTCTTAATCCCTAAATGGGAATGCCCCTCTTTCGAGCTTGCCCACTCCCGCCGAGCCCGACCCCGACGGTCATGTCTTAATCCCTAAATGGGAATGCCCCTCTTTCGAGCCTGACCGCGTTACAAGTCAACCCAACAGTGCAGCTAGTGTCTTAATCCCTAAATGGGAATGCCCCTCTTTCGAGCTCTCCGTGAGAGGGGCTGACGTCGGGAGGGGAAGTGTCTTAATCCCTAAATGGGAATGCCCCTCTTTCGAGCTCCTGCGCCATGGAAAACCAAACTCGCAGCAGCAGCGAGTCTTAATCCCTAAATGGGAATGCCCCTCTTTCGAGCCGGAACGAACCTCTACATCGCCGGTCGCCTTCAGGCCGTCTTAATCCCTAAATGGGAATGCCCCTCTTTCGAGCTGGACATTAAAGAACTCGCCGACGCAATGGCAAGAGCGTCTTAATCCCTAAATGGGAATGCCCCTCTTTCGAGCGGGTGGTAATGGAGGGGGGCGAAAGCCCCTACTGGCGGTCTTAATCCCTAAATGGGAATGCCCCTCTTTCGAGCCTACGGCCCAACAGGTGACATTTCAAGAAGTGAAACGTCTTAATCCCTAAATGGGAATGCCCCTCTTTCGAGCCGACAACCTGCGCGCGGCACGCATTGCCAACGCAGCTAGTCTTAATCCCTAAATGGGAATGCCCCTCTTTCGAGCCGCAGCTTTAAGGATGGGCGCTTGTCTGCCACGACGATAGCACCAACGCGAGATTTGCGCAACCGTGCCCCACCGCCGCCGGCGCTGGAGGATGATTTGAGGCTGAGTCTCCCCACCGAAATTTCAAAATGGTGAAGGGTCCGAGATGTGCCAAAAAACGTGCATGTTCTAAGCTTTCCAGCGGATGATGCGATGATTGCAGGGCCAACCATGACAAGCACCACCCCATTCTTGGAGGATGTTTTTACCTTTCTTTGGCATCTCCGCGCTACTGAGGTGCGCATGCCGCGCTCGCGGTTGCTGGCGCCGCGCCATGTGGCCCAGATCAACGCACAACTGGCTCGGCCACTCACGCCGGCCCCGCGTCGCGAGCGCGATCATCCGCGATTGGCGCTGATCCATTGTCTGTGTGAGGCGATGCAGATGGTCGCGCCGGTGCAGGGTGTGCTGCGGCCCACCTTGCGCGCTGCGGCGTGGTTGGCCGAGCCGCCGGCTCGCCAATGGCAAGCCTTTGTCGATGCCTTGTTGATGCCGGCTGAGGCAATGGATGCGCTGTGGCACGCCTTTCAGCTGCCGGGTTGGCGCTGGCTGCAACCGCGTGAGTCCCTCCGGCGCTGCATCGCGCTGCTGCAAGCGCGCGCCGCCAGCCCGCGACAGTGGGTCAGCCTGCACGCCATTGCTGCGCAACTGCCCATTCCACTGCACGAGGATGCGCAGGCGCAACCGCCGGCGGTTGCGCGGCAGTTGGCGGTGTTGCTGGAGGGTCTGGGCCTGGCCGAGCGGCGCAACAGCTCGCTGCGTTGGCAGGCTGCGCCGCTTCTGCCGGCTGTTCCATCACCAGCTGCCCCCTGCTTCTTCGATGGAGCAGACGTGCTGGTTGCGCCCGCCGGCGCGACATGGCCCGCCCTGATCGCGCTGGCCGATTTTGCCGGCATGGAAGCTGCATGGCCACAGCGCCGCATCCGATTCAGCGAAGCACATTTACACCGGGCATTGCAACGCGGGCACACGCTGCCGGCGCTTTTTGCGGCGCTGGAGACATTGCTGGCACAGCCTGTGCCAGACGCTTTCTTTCAGGCGGCGCAAGGTTGGGCGCATCGCTTTGGCCGCGTGCGCGTGCGCCAGGCGGTGTTGCTGGAGTCGCGCGACGAAGCTCTGTTGCAGGAGCTGTTGAAACAGCGCGGCATTCGCGCGTGCGCCAGGCCGCTGTGCGCGAAAGCTGCCATGGTGCAACCCGACAAGGTGCATACGCTGGCGCGCCGGCTGCAACGCCAGGGCGTGTCACCGCGCATGATGTTGCCAGCCGCACCCGCGCCGGCGGGCCATTTTGAGGCGCCGGCGCAGGCGCAACTGTATCTGGCTGCGCAGACCTGCCATGCGCTTGCCGGCGTGTTGCCCGATGCCTGCGTGCCGCCGCTCTCACTCATTCACGCGCTGGAATCGCAACTTGCGCCTGCCGACATCGACATGGCAAAAGCGATGGCCGACGCGGGCGCGGCGCAGGTGTTGCAGAGGGGCGCAAATGACGATGAAGCGCCGGCGGCCTCGCACGAGGCGGTGTTGAACGCAACAGCACGCGCCATCAGCGAGCGCGCGCGGTTGCAGATTGTGTATCGTGGGCGCGACGATGTTGCGCCCGTGGCGCGGTGGGTGGATCCCGTGCGCATGGAGTGGCAAAACGGCATCGCCTATCTCATCGCGTGGTGCCACCTGGCCGGCGGACAACGCACCTTTCGGCTCGACCGCATCAGCCGCTTTGAACAATCCAGTACCACTCCTGTGCCCGTGTCACCGGCACGCGGCCAATTGCCTGAATCTTCTTGACGGCGTCCTCGTCCAGAAAATAGAAGCGCACGTTGTCGGTTTTGGGCGAGATCATCCTGCCCAGCCGGCTGCGCATGTCTTCAAAGGTGGCCGGTTTCAAATCGCACTCGAACACGCTTTCCTGCACGTGCGCGCCAAAGTTCTTCAGCAGCTTCATGATTTTGGTGCGGCGTTTGTCGTCTGGGATGTCGTAGCTCACCACGATAAACATGGCGTCCTCCTGCATGTCGACTGTGCGGCCTTGACCCTGCTCCAACTTTGGTCCAGTGGGGCGGAGGTTGGGGCAGGGCCGACCTCATTCGACGATGGTCCGGTCGGGCGCATGCCGGCCCGGACAGACAGCCTCACTCGCCAGCGCATCCGCCAGCGTATTTTCATCGCGTGGGACGCGCGTGAACGTGACGCACGGGAACTGCCGCGCTAATGCCAGCACGCGGTCGCGCAATTGCTGCATCGAGGCGACATTCGCGCCATACTCGCCACGCAACTGGCGAACGACGACCTCGCTGTCCGAGAAGATATGCACCTCGCGCGGGGTCAGGCACGACACCTGCTCCAGCGCGAAGAGGATTGCGCAGTACTCCGCCTCGTTGTTGGTCATGCGCGGGGCGGGTTTCAGCCGCCAGCCCAGGAGTGCGCCATGCGCATCCTTGATGATGGCAGCGAGGCCGGCGCCGCGCCGCAGCACCGATGCGTCGGTGTAGACGTGCAGCACGCTGGGTGCGGCATCCTTGCGGACACGCAGGCTCATGGCGTCCCTCCTGCCGGCGGCAACAATGTGCGCGGGTCGATCATCATCGGCACATACTGCATCTCCTCACCCTTCAGCGCGCGCGCCAGATGGCGTGCCTGCAGCTCGATGCAGCGCCGCCAGTTCGTCTGCTCGCCGGTTGCCGGGTAGCGCACCATCGACGCGGCGCGATTTTCGTACGCCGCAATCACGCGCTTCAGCGCGCCTTCAGCCAGCACCAGCGGTTTCTGTGGCGACGACTCGCGCACAAAATCACGCTCGGTGATGCGGCCTTGATTGACGAGTTGCAGCACGATCCGATCCACCAGCAGTGGGCGAAACTCTTCCATCATGTCCAACGCCAGCGACTGGCGTCCCTGCTCTGGGGTGTGAAAGAAGCCGATGTAGGGATCCATGCCGACGATACGCACCGCTGCCAGCACATCCTTCAGCAGCAGGGTGTAGCAGAAGCTGAGCAGCGCGTTGATCGGGTCCGGCGATGGATGGTAGATGCGCTGCTTGAAGCCCATGTCGTGTTTCAGCAACTCACGAAATGCCGGCCAGTAATATGCGCCGCCTTTGCCTTCGTAGCCGCGCAGCGAGTCGGCGTTGTTGGCTGCGCCGGCCATGCCCATCATCTGGGCGATGCTGCTGGCGGCCCTCTGCACTGCGCCCAGACCGCCGCGTGGCGGTGTGATCGCCAGATCGTCCTCGTCGCTGGCCGGCTCGGCTGGCTTGGGCAACCCGCGCCATTTCGCCTTTGCATCTGCCTTCGCCGCCTCCTCCAAGAGATGCCGCTGGTTGTTGAGCTTGCCGAAGACGATGGCTTTTGCCACGCGCAGGCTCAATGCCGGGTCACTCGCCACCTGCAACTGCCGCAAGCGCAATACAGCCTGGCCGGCCTCATTTGGAAATGCCCGCCCCTCCACCTTGCCTCCCCGCGTCATGAAGACCGTATCCACTCCGCGCTGCATCAGCACGCGCATCGTCTGCGTGGTCAGTTGCACGTTGCCCATCACGACAAGCTGCGTCAGATCATGCAGCGGGATGACCGCGATCTGCTTCTTGTCTTTCGAAACGGTCAGGCGCTCATCAGTCTTGTGGATGACTGCACCCTGCTCGCGCACGTAGTAGGTTGTCATGTCAATCGTTGCCCTCCTGCCGGCGCCTGCGCCGGCGAAAGATAGAAATGCTCGCCACGCAGGAAGAACACGCCGAGAAAACTGAATCCCCTGTCGAAGTGCGTCACCCACGTCTTTTGGGGATGGATGGCCAGCTTGAGTTTGGCGAGCGCGTCCATGACCTGGTTCAGCGCAGCGCGCGCATCGGCCTCGCTTGCGGACAGCACGATCCAATCATCGGCATAGCGCACCAGCGCCAGGCCGGCGCGCGTCATGCGCTCGTCAAAGGCGTGCAGATATACGTTGCTCAGCAGCGGTGAGATGGCGCCGCCCTGCACCACGCCGAAGCCCATCTCGCGCCCGTCCACTTCGTTCATCACCTTCGCCTTCAGCCAGAGCTGGATCAGGCGCAACACCTGCGGCTCCTTCACTTCGACCGACACCGCGCGCATCAGCACATCATGGTCAAGGCGCTCGAAACAGTCTTTGATGTCGCCATCCACCACCCAGCGCTGGCCGGCGTCGCGTTGCTTGAGAATGTAGGCCACTGCATCGTGCAGCGAACGTTGTGGGCGAAACGCAAAGCTGCACGGCAGAAAGCGCCGCTCAAACAGAGGCGCGATGGCATCATGCACAGCGCGCTGCACGATGCGATCACGAATCGCGTAGATGCCGAGCGGCCGGCGGCCGCCGCTGGCTTTCGGCACATACACGCGCAGCACCTGTTGCGGGCGATAGCGGCCGGATGCCAGTTCCTCGCGCAACTGCGCGATGTTGTCCGCCAGATGCGCCTCGAAGTTGCGCAGCGTCTGCCCATCCACGCCGGCGCCACCGCCATTGGCGCGCACCTTGCGCCACGCGACGGTCAGGTTCTCTGTGCCAACCAATTGTTCCCACGGCATGGTTGAAGTCAACGTGGGGATCAGCCTTTTCAGCAAGGGCGGCTTGATCATTTTGGGTCCTCCTTGTGGCGCAGCGCGGGCAGCGTGGGCAGACGTTTGCCATTGGCAAAGTAGGCTTCGGCAGCCTTGCCGATGGCCCACGTGCCGCCGGCGGCCAGCGCGCCCGATGCCGCCCAACCCAGCAGTGGGACGGTCTTCGCCACCTGCTGGCCGGCGTAGCGCAGGGCAGCGCCGCCCACCATCGTCGCAATAAGTTCGCGGCTGTAACGGTCGGATTGCGGTTCGCCATGAATTGCTGCGATGCGCATGACCAGCCGCAACTGCAACATGACCTGAAACGGCAGGTCAAGCAACGGCACTGGCTCGACGCCGACCAATCCGCTGAGCAGGGCGGCGCGTTCAGTCACGCGCTGCGTGGCATGGGGTCGCCACGCCGGCACCTCACGACCCAGCGCCGTGTTCAACTGTGGGCTGGTGTCGGCAACGCGCGGCAGCAGCGCCGTCAGCACGCCCTCGCCGGTGCCGGCGCTGATGGGGATGACCGGCGCCGCCAACGCCACACTGCACGCAGCAGCGGTGGTGGCGCTCGGCACAACATCGATCTTGTTCAGCGCCACAATGAGCGGCCGGCCGCTGCTGCGCATGCGGCAGATCCACTCGTGCTCGAAGGCGCGCAAGCCTGCTGTCGCATCCAGCAACCACACCACCACGTCGGCATCTGTCAGCGCTGCCAGCGGGTCGAACGAGGCGGCATCGTGCGCCTGGGGCGCATCGACGATGCTGAACAGCCCCAACTGCGTGATCGTCTCCTCTGCATCGCGCAGCGCATTGATGCCGCTGCCCGTCAGGCGATGCAGGAGAGTGCGCTTGCCCGTGCCGGCTGCGCCAGCCAGCGTAATGCGCGCCTGATTCTCACGATCCACCTCGCTGCGCACGTTGTCCCAGTCCATCGTGCCGAGCATTGCGCCCAGCCCCAGATCGGGCTGGAGCGTTTTTGCATCGCTCACCGGCAGGGGGAATTGCAGCGATTGCACGCGCCGGCGCAGCATCGCGCCAGCGCCGATCAGGCGCGTCATGAATGTGGATGGGCGCCATCTCATGAACCACCTCCGATGCGCCGGTTGATCCACGTTCGCGTGAGCGCGATACGGCGCTGGATGCTGGCGCGAAGCGCCGCAATGGCCTCACCTGGTTGCGGCAGCGCCATGAACCAGCGCGACTGGCGCACCGCCGGCCATACTACGCGCGCGCCGAACATCACGAATCCCGCGCCGGCGATCAGGCGTTTCAACACACTATCTAGTTCTCTCTTTGTCATGTCTGTTCCTCCCAGCCGTCGCGCGGCTGCATGCTGGTTTTCACGACTCAAACCAATCGATCAAAACGCGCTCTGTTCCATCTCCTGCTTGAAGGAGAGCCTGACATTCGACAGGCGAGTATTTGCCGGATGCCTCTACACCCTGGCGCCTTCTTCGGGGGAGAAGGCGGTTGCCGGCCGTGTATCGCGCTGAAGCATGTTGGAGCGGTATTCCAAAGCCACGTGTCCAGCGATCCAGGCTTCGGATTGGTCCACGAGTGACATCGGCGCTTCCCCGTTTTGCTCCAGCACGCACCCGCCGGCGCTCGTCGCTGTCAGCCATGCCAGCGGACTTGCAGACGTCGCGGATTTCATCACTTGCAGCGGCGCGATTTGAATAGCGGCGCGATGGCCAAATGTGGTCAAGTCCACGTTCAGCAGCTGCTCGCCGGTGTCGATATCGCTCAGGTGGAGCACGCCAGACAGGCGCGGCTGGGTCGTTGCTGGTCGCCGGCGCATCAACAGCGCCGCCAGCATGATTGCCATCAAGACAGCGCCGCCGGCGACCAGCCACAGCAGTCCGGCGCTGGGCTGCACATCACCCTCTGTCATAGCCGGTGTGGGCTGAGGCGTCGGTGCGGGTGGCACAGTCGGCGGCGCAGTCGATATGGGTTGGGGCGTGGGCGCCTGTGTCGCAGGAATGGCCGTGGGCAGCGCCGTCGCAGTTGGCATTGCCGTGACTGTTGCCGCCGGCGGCGCCGCATAGATCAGCACATAGGCAGACGACGAACGCATCGGACGGCGCAAGTCGCGCAGCGTCAGCGTGACGCGGTTGCGACCCGGCACGAACAGCGCGCTCACGTCTTGCGGTGGCAATGGGCGGATGGCGCCAGCGCGGTCGCGGAAGTCGTGCGCAAATACGCGCACCGCGCCGTCTGGGTGCTGCACAGTCAACGTCATCGCGTCGTCTGTGCGCAGCGCACCTGTGCCATCGCTTGTCGATGCCAGCAGCACCATGCCGGCGCCGGCCACGACCTCGTGCGTGGACTCGTAAAACACGCCGTTTGCAGCACTGCTGCGTTGCGGTTGTGCCGGCGCCAGCTCCAACGCGATCCGGCTGGCCGGTTGCGCCGACACCATTCTGGCAAAGAGCAGGCAGGCGCTGAGCAGTGACAGGCTGCAAGCCAGAGCTGTCGTCTTCATGTTTCCTCCTCATCTGCATCGGTCACGGCTGCCGGCGTGCTGCGCGACATGTCAGGGCGCTGGATGAGGCGCACTTGCGGGTGGGTCTGCGCCAGCGCCGGCATGACCAGCGTCAGCACCGCCATCGGCGCTTGCACATCCGCCTGCTCGGAGCGCACCGAGAGCGGCACGTCCACCGTGCTGATGGACACCGTGGCCGCGCCCAGCGTCACATAGGCTTCATACGTTGCCATGTCGATCTCCTTCGGTTTCAAGCGTGCGCTTCACCAGATGCTGCGCGGCCATTGGGAGAAAGGCCGCGAATGATGAGCTGGTCGTCGTCGATTTCCGGGGCTTCATCACGTGTGTCGCTCCACGCATCGATGACATCCTCCAGCACGAAGAATTCGCGGCGGGTCAGCGCGTCCTCAAAGCGCGCCTTGCCCTCTTGCAATGTGAGCAGTTCGTCCAGGGCGATGCCGGCGTCGATATGCATGAAGGCGGCCACGTTCGCCTCGCCGCGATACTCCGCGTGGATGAAGGGGGCGCGCTCAAACAGCGGATGCCCCTTCTGGCTGATCTGGGCGGCGAACTCGCGCGAACGCGCCGTGCTGGACAACAGCACGCCCGGGCGCTGGTCGATCATGTGCAGCAGCGTCTCTGCGGCCACCGCGCGCGCCGCACGCGGATCGACCGGCGCGTCATCGACAAAGGTGTTCTTTGCCTCCAACTCCACCATGCGCAGGACATCCGCGCCGTCCAGTTGCGCGGCGATGTCCTGCTGCGCCATATCGGCAGCGCGCTGTGCCAGTCCCTCCCCGCCGTGTTCGCGCACAAAGCGCACGAGTTCGGCCACCCGGGGCGCATGTTGCGCCGGGTCGGTCAGCGCCAGCGCAACCTTGCGCGCGTCCACCGTGAAGTCGGCCTGCGCGCTGGGCATCTCTGCCTCGATCTGCGTTGCACGAGTCGCAGCTCCGGTGGCCTCGGCCTGCGCTGTCAGCACTACGCTTTCCAGGCTGCGCTGCATGAGGTCGCAATCGCCGACCAGCCGCGCGAGCACATCGGCGGCGGCAGCCAGAGCATCCAAGTCCATGCCGATGGCCTCGCGCTCGTTGAATGCCTGGGCGGCGTCGGCGATGGAGATGGCGCTGCCAAACATACGCTGCAACAAGCTGGGCTTGATGGCATTGCCCTTGCCAGCGGATTCCTGATATTTGAACAGGCTCTGCTCGGCGCGGTTGTAACGCTCGCGCATCTCTCCGGCACGCGCATCGATGGCGCGCTTCTCATCCAGCGCAGTCTGGCGAATGCTGTCCAACAACTGCTTGACCGGCATGTCGCCACTTTCGGCTACCAGCGCATCCAGCGCGTGCAGCACGTCCTCTGTGGCTGCCTGCACGTTGACCTGCAGCGCGCGCTCATGGCCGCCGACGCGCTGGCGCGCCCGCAAGTAGGCCGTCATTTGGGCGATGGATTCCGGCGTCATCGAGCGCAGATCGGTGAACGAGAGCTGCATCGGCACGCATGGGCGGCCATCGGGCCGCATCAACAGCCGCTTGGGCAGGCTGTCGCGCATGGCGCGGTGGGCTTCCAGCATCGTTTTGCCGGGTGAAGACTTGGTCTCGGGCTTTGCATCTGTTGCAGCGGTGCGTGTGGATCCAAACATGTTCGTGTTCTCCTGGCTTGTTCAGCCTGTTGTGTTTGCGTCGTGAGTGACAGGTGAGATGCGTGACAATCACGCGGCCAGCCGGCGCGCGACACCTTCGAGCAGGTTGCGCTTGTGCATTTGCTCGGCCAGCCGTTGCACGCCGGCCTTGTCTGCGCCAAGCGTGGCGATGTTGATGGCGTTGATCCAACGCAGCTTGCCGTCGTCCTTCAGCGCGCCGACCTGGTCTGGGTTGACTGCGCGCGCCATGACTTCTGCCCACAAGTTGGTGCCGAGCAGGGCGCGAATGCCCTGCGCGGAGCGCCACAGAAACCGATGAAGCGCGCTTTCCGTGACTGCGCCGGTCTTCGGGTCCAGTGGCAGGGTGGGGTCGTCGAGCAGAAAGAATTGGTCGAAGGGCGGCACCGACATGTCGATCGAAAGGCCGTTGATATAGTCGCGCCGCTGGCCATGACGAAAGAGATGCTCCAGTGAGTGCATCAGAGCGTGGAAGTTCATCTCCACATTCGCGGTCAGTCCGCGAAAGGCGTGCCAGCCCAGGCCGAAGCCGATCAATTGGTAATTCGTCAGGCGCAACTCGTTCAACACGCTGCGGATGAGGTAGGGCACGAGCTGCGCGCTGGCGTTGCCCATGGAGCCGGCGGCACCAAAGACGATGGCGATGGTGGTGACACGGCCGGCGGCGTCTTGCAGATAGGCGCGCTTCGCCACCTGCTTTTGCAGGTCTGGCATGTCACCCGACACTTCCAGGTTCATCAGCCAGCGCAGGCGCTCACGCAAGAACGTCATGAGCGCGGCGATGTTCAGGTCGATGTCGAGCGCAGAGATGGGCGGAAGCGCGCCGCCGCCATTGCCCGACAAGCTGTAGTGGCTGTCTTCGAACACCGGTGTGCGCCCGAGCGTGCGATGCACGCGCATGGCCAGCAGCGGGTAATCCTTGGCGCGGTCGCGCCGGTCGCCGGGCGCACCGATGAGCAGGCTTTCGCGCTTGCCCACTTCCACGGTCTCGCCGCCTGACAACACCACGCTGAGCGGCTTGAGGCCGGCCTGGGCATTGTCGATATAGGCGGCGTTGAGATAGCGCCCCTCGCGCAACTCCTGGGCCACAAGCTGGCGCGCAGTTTCGCAGCCAGCGCTGCCCAGCCCCACAAGCTGCAAGCCCTGGGCGGTCGGTGGCAGCACACCCTGCGCCAGCGCTGCCGGCAGGTTGGCCAGTTCGCCATACCGGTTGAAGCTGCTTGTGCCGTAATGCGTTGTCTTCGCTTTCATCATTTGCCTCCTGGTTTGTCCCTGAATCGGTGTTTTGCGTTCGTGCCACGCGCGTTGCGCAGGTGACACCTTCACCATGACAGAAAGAGGCGACACGAAACCAGACAAGGGCGACAAAAATGCGCCATCGTGGCGGTTCTAAATTGCGTCGTTGGGGTCTTCGACTGACTGTCCGCCTGCGCGGACAGGAGAGGTGGATTGCATGTCGCAGATCACTTCGGCCAGCCGCCGGATGAGGGTTTTGTTGAGTCGCTGCGCAGTGCGCTCGCTGACAAACAGTTCACGCTGCACGTCGGCGTTCGAAGCGCTGCGCTCATAGCGCAGGTCGAAGTAGGCGGCTAATTCGTGATCCTTTGAGCGCGGGGTGACGGTGAGCGCATCGACGCCGGCGCGGATGGCGCGCTTGAGCGCCAAGCCATCACCATAGCGCGTCGGGTCGCCTGCATGGCGATGCAGTGTGAGGTTGAGCCGGCGCGTGAGGGCATTGCCCTTCAGTGCGAGCGGGCTGTGAAGATGCTTCAGGGCCAGTTCGAGATCGCTGATCAACTCGTCGGCAATGAGAGCGGGGGCAGGTGACCGCCGCATGCTTCGCATATCGGCGACGGGGATGAACAGGACGACGCACTGGCCATGCGGCACCGGCATGTGCGAGACGTGCAAGCAGCCGGCGGCCTGCGCAGCCGACCGCACCGCCGCCAGCATCGCGACGATGTCATCTTCGGCGCACAGCAACATGGGCTGCGATGCCGAAGGTGCGCCCGGCAAGCTGAGTGTGCTGCTCATGGGGTGTCGTTCGCTCATCTGAGAAAGTGCGCATGCGCGCTCAACGACTGATCAACGTGATGAACAATCCGCCGCCAACTGCAATCGCAGCGCACAGCAACACTGCGCCGGTCAACAGGCAGCCCAACAGCAGGCAACCGGCCTTGCGCAGTCCATGGCCGGTGGGGAGGCGCGTTTGGGATGCGATTTCTTGCATGATGCACTCCTTTGCGGTGACAGTCACGATACGCGCCCGCGGCACAATTGCCATGCGGGATATCCCCGCGCGCGGTTGAGGGATTTCCCTCAATGCGTCAGGGTGATGATCAAAAACGACGGGTGAAGGCTTTTGCCGCCGGCGTGATGCGGGAAAAGCAATGCGCGCCTGACACAGACTGTCAGGCGCGCATATTTGCAGCGTGCTTGCGCTATTCGCCCAATGCCTCGGCGGCGCTGAAGTAAGGGCCGAATTCGGCGATGAGGTCGGCGCGGCTGACATCCACCTTCTTCAGCCATGACCGCAATTGCGCAAACACGCAATCGTCGCCGCTGCTCAGGCGGTTCTCCACGGTTTTCTCGCTGATGCCCAGCGCGCGCGCCACCTGTGCGTTCGTTTCGCGGCGCTGCGCGATGCGCTCCACGATCTGGCGCTCGCGGTTGCTGAGGGTGTTGAGGAACTCGCGCTTGCGCTCGATGTCTTCTGGCTGCAAGCCGCGCGCCAGTCGCACGGGGATGGCGATCAGTTGCGCGTCGAAAGGGGTTTGTGGGTAGAGGGCGCGGCTGGCCATGAAGGCTTCCGACGACGCGAGCAGCCACAGTCGGTCGCCCGGGCCGAAGTGGATCTGGGCGACTGTCATGGCGTAGATGGACATGGTCTTGCGCCCGCCAGCGGCGTTCACGTCGAGCAATGCGCCGGTGCGCTTGTGTTCGCGCACGATGCCGCGGATGACGGTGAACACGGCGTCGGCATCGTCGCGGTTGTAGATGTCGCGGATGGGCCGGCCATCCGCGTGGCGTAACTCGACGAAGTGAAACTGGCGCAACTGGCCCTGCGCTTTCCATTTGCTCAATTCTGCTGCGAGCACCTCGATGGATTGAGCCATGCGGTCGCGCGGGTCGTCGGGATTGGGGACGGTGGTGATGATGACTGCGATGTCGTAGGCCGGCACGTCACGATTGAGGAGCAGATGCAGGGTGACGGTGACGACCTGTGGCTCAAGGCCGAGCGTGGCAATAAAGACGCGTGGGATCATGTGGTGCAACCCCTTTGTGATGCATCGATGTGTTGCCTATTGCATATCACAAAATCCCTGAATGGGAATGCC
>JBDHWI010000117.1:0-12831 GCA_039810125.1 Thermoflexales bacterium
CTCGGCGACTACCTCGGCAGCCTTCGCCTTTGCCACCACTGCATCGACATTCGCAACCAACGCATCGGCTGCATCCAGATAGCTGGGGATCGTGACTGTAGTCATGTTGTGTTCGTTCCTTTCGTTGAATGAATGCTTACCGCGTGAGCAGCGTCGTGATGAGTGCCCACACAATCACGGCAGGCAACACCAGACCAACCACGCAGCCCAGATTTATTTCGATGTGAGGCGTGATCGTGATGTCCGCCTCTCGCTCTTGTTCGGGGGTCGTCATGCCGGCACCGCCACATGCGCGGCCACGCGCTTGGCCGTGTCTTGTAACATATAGCGGATGAAGTAAGGGACATCATCCACCACGATGTGCACATACCAGAGGCCGGCCATGCGGCGCATCCGGCGCGGGTAGGGCAGGGCTTCCACGGTCACGATCTTGCCGGCCTCTCGTGCCTCATTCAGCACAGCCAGCAAATCATCCATGCTCTGATCCAGCCGCGGGCTGTGGCGGTCGTGGTCGATGGCATGCACCGCGATGTTGATGCGTTCGCCAATCGTCGGTTCGCCACTCGTGCGCTGCAACACAACGCCCTTGTTGGCGTGATATGCCACACTCGCCGGCGTGCCGGTGTAGTGTTCCTTCCAGCGTTGTCGATATGTGCTCATGACAGCCCCTTCACAATCAGCACCAGCAACGCCGGCACCCAAAGCGGAGAAAAGAACACGGCCATCACCAGCAGCCCGTTCTTGATCTCCTTCTTTTTCTCGTCTCGTGTCATCGGTTCTTCTCCGATGTGGTGCTACAATCTGCGCACCACTGCCTAGTGGTTGATCACCTATGCAATGCCGCGTTCGCCTACGCGGCATTGCGCTTTTCCTCTTGCGCGTTCTGCCGCAGAATCTCATCTGCGACTGTCTCAGCCGCAGCCAGGATCAGCAGGCTTTCATTCCCGCCAGTCGTCAACGCAGCCGCGCGCTTGATCTTGTCATTAGCCGCCGGCGTGGTGCGGAACCGCAACACCGGCCCATCGCGGCGCTCGTCAAGCAACCGCAAAACCACACTCTTGAACATCACTGTCAGCATCATCTGTTTCATCTCCTTCGTGGTGGGTAGTAGCCATACGCGCACACAAGATAATACAAATGGACTTAGTTGTCAATAGGCAACATGGGGCAATTTAGCAAGTTGCGTAGAATAACAAATATGCCAAAATGCAACAACCAGATTGCGCATACTTTGGCCGTTCAATTTGTTCAACTAGGACTAAAGTCGTATGGAACCCACATTAGGCGAGAAAATTAAACGGGCGAGACGCGACCGAGGGCTGACACTGCGGCAATTAGCCGATGAAACCGGTGTCAATCACACCATCATTTCCAGAATCGAAAACGGAGAACGGGAGGCATCCGCCACTGCGCTGCTCAAAATCTGCACCTATCTTGACCTGCTGAACGATGCCGATGCAGAACTCGCGGTGCGCGGCATCAAGACCGGCGATCTGGTGATCGACTCGCCGGCCCTCGATGCTGACGATGTAAAGAAACTCCAATCCATCGCGCGCAAGCTGGCGCGCGCGCCAAAAGACAAGCGCCGGCTTGCTCTCGCCATGATGGCCGGCGCCGTTGCTGACATTGTGCCCCTGCTCACGCAGGGCGAGCCGGCGAGCATGGCCGGCAGTCTCACCGTGATGGCGATCGACGAAGCCACCGGAACGCCGACTGTGACCATCGTCACCGATGGCGAGGAATCCAGCGCGCTGCTGCAGCGCGTGAAGGCATTCGTGAAGTAACAGCCGAGAGGGCGCGGGCTACAGCGTTTGTGTCCGCGCCTTCTCCAACTCTGCCAGCTTCGCGCGCAGCTCATTCACCTTTTCATCGAATGGGCGCGCTTCCTCAGATAGTTTCTGGTTCAGTTCAGCCATCTGCGCATCGCGCGCCTGTTGCGCGCGCGCCAGTTCGCTCTCCACTTCGGCGATTCTGATCAGAATCACGTTCTTGCCGAGCATGGCCGCCAGTTGTTCCTCGGTGATCCCGCTGGTGGCAATGGCGCGCAGGCTGCCGAACAGCGCCGGCAATTGTTCTTTTGTCACGCCCATGGCGTTTAGCACGTCGAGCAGGTCTTGTATGGTCAGCATGTTGTTTCCTCTTACAGCCACCCGATCCAGTCGCACCAGCCGGCGCCGGCGCCCTGATTCGGGTTAATTAACAGTCCGGCGCGGCTTGGCGTCCACGTCAGGCCGCCCAGGCTTGCCGCCGTCAGCAGGTTATTGGTTGGCGTCACCAGATACGCGAACATCGTCCACGTTGCACCGGTGCCGATCAAAAGCGCCAGCGTGATGGCCGCATCGCCCAGCGGACTGGTCAGGGTGGTCGTTGTTACCGCGCCGCCGCCGGTTCTGGATCGCGTCATGATGTCAATGGTCGGGCCGGACACATGCCGCAGATAAAACTCGTAATAGTTGCTGTCTGTGCCATCGTCCACGCGCAGCCCCACGCTGCCGGCAACTGTTACCGACACGCGCGCGGAAATGCGATTGCCTTTCGCTGCGCTGCGGTTGGCGAATCCGCGTTTCGTGGTGGTGTTTTGGTAGGCATACAACCAATGTGATAGCTGGGAATATGAGATGTTGTCCGGCGTGCCGGTGAACACCACGCCATCATTGGCCCACGACCACGACACAGGCAGGCCGGTGTCGGTCTGCCAATGCGTCACCAGTGTGTCATATTTCTGCAGCACGAGCTGGTTCTCGATATGCGTGATGCGTGAATCTGCCGCGCCGGCCAGCGTCGTAATCGTGGCGGTGGGGATGGTCGCATTGCCCAGGCTGTCCACTCCGAACACTTCATTGCCGGCGCTGTTGCGCACGCTGAAACGATTCCCGCCCACGGCATCGCCCAACTGCACAATCAGGTTGCCGGTGATGTAGCGCACCTTCGTGGCAATCCCTTGCAGCCAGCGCATCAGTGTGCCGGTGATGCGTTCAACATCAGGGGTGTTTTGGTCGCTCATGCTTGAAACTCCGCCATGTCGCCGGCAACCAGTTGCCCATACACGCGCTCGAAGCACGCATCGCCGGCGTAGATGTCATGCTCCCAAACCTCAACCACCGCGCGGATTGGCAGCCCGCGCGCCGTAGTCGTCAGCAGTTGCCCCTTCCTCATCGCGTCGTGTGCCACCGCTTCGGGCCGGCTGTGCCAGTAGTCGCCCTGGCACTCAAGCACCACGGCGGCCGCCGGCACCACATCGAACAGCACAAAATCAGGCCGTGCCCAGCCTAGATCAAACTGTGTTTCGTAATTCATGCCGCGCGACATCAGCCACGCCTCGGCCAGCAGTTCGGGCAGCGTCTTGCTGCCGGTGCGCTTGCGCCAAACATTTAGCGCCTGCTGTGCGCGTGTCTCGCCCACTCTGTCCGCCCAGCTCTTAAAAAGCTGCTCGTCATCCTTCTGAACCTCAGCCAGATCCTTGAACGGTTCCGCCGGCTGAATCGGCTTGATCGTTCGCATCGGGCGCATCCCGCGCATCACTCCGCGCATGGCTACACCTCGTCCACCACGGCGCTGATGTAGGTCTTGAACCGCTGCTGCTTCGGCGCTTCGTCTTGCCGGGTCAGCGCGCTTTCGGTTGCGCTGTTGTTCTTGACCTGCCACGCGCGGCCGTAGGGGTCGATCAGGTAATACGGTTTGACGCGCTGGAACCATTCAAAGAGTTTGTTGCGCAGTGTCACCGCGTCATAGGGGTAGGCTGTGTTGTTTCTGCACAGCAGTTCATCCTCAACCCGCGGGCCGAAGCTGATACGCGCTTTCGCCGTGAACAGGGGCTGAATCCGCAGCGCCACCCGCACCACTTTGGGGGTCTTGCTGGCGTCGTTGGTGTTCAGTGTGATCCGGTAGCGAATCTGCCGGCCTGCCGGCCCGCTGGTGTATACCGTGTCGCCACTCTCCGGCGCTGCCGTCAGCGGAATGGCAAGCGTGAACTGTGTATTACTGGTGATCGCGCTCACCTGCGCAATCTCGCCATTGATTCTCACAAACTGGCCCACCGCCATGTCGCTGGTCAGGCCGGCAATGTTGATCGTGCTGGTCGTGCTGCCGCTGCCCACCGTCTTGTTGGCCATCGCCTGCGGGGTCAGGCGGAACTCTTGCGAGGGCGATTGTGTGCAGGTGCCGGCCAGCACCCAGATGCCGGTATTGTCGATCTCGTAATACACCTGCACGTTCTGGCCGGCGCTGCATCCATCTGTCCACAGGAAGATAGATTGAAAGTCTTTCACGATCAGGCTCAGTTCACCGCCGAACCGCGAGGATGTGACAAAGCCGGTCGCCGCATATTGCACGCCGGTGTAGGCATACGGGTTATCGGTCAGGCTGGGGAACTCGACATAGAACGGGGTCGAATCCTCGAACCACCACAGCCGCGCCCAGTTCTTCGGGCTGGTCACGGTCTCAATGCCGATGGCGCGAATGCGCTTGCCTGGGTTGGTGGCCTTCGCGAGACAATGCCAGCCGGTGCCGTTGAAAGCGTAGATGCTGGATGTGCCGGCGCCGCCGGCGTCGATGGCCGCGAACAGCCATGTCTTGCTGCCACACATGGCCGCGATGCGCCCCTGCTCGCCATTGGGCAAGCCTTCGTTCTGGTCTGGGCCGCTGGCCGTCATGCGCGCGCCATCGTAAGCGTTCAGGCCGTTCTTGATCGGCACATACAGCGCATTGTTCACCATCCAAGTGAGCATGTTCGCGCCGTTGTTCTCATCTTCTTCGTTCGTGTAGTCGATGATCTGATACACGTAACTCGATGACAGGCTGAACAGCGCGCGTGTGGTGGCAATGATCAGTTCGTTATTAAATCCGGCCAGCCCGGTGACGGCATGCTCTGCCGTGGCGATTTGCAGGTTTGTGACCCAGCTCGTGCCGTCTGTGTAGGCCAAACTGTTTGCGCCGCCGGTGGCTTTCGCGGCATATAGATAACCGTTGTAAGCGCGCAAGTGGGTGTATTGCCGGTTGCCGCTGGTGTCCGCCCATGTGTTGCCGTCGCTCGATTCCACCATGTTGGTGCTGTCGCCGAGCGCCGCGTAAATCTTGCCGGCGAATGCCTGCAGCGCCGTCACGCGGTTGCCACAGTTGTTTTTCAGCACCCATTCAGACCGAACCAGCCGCGCATCGTCGACCAGTATTTCTTGATTCGTTTCCTGTACGTAGATGGTCATCGACACCGTGGCTGTGCTGGCCGGCGCTGTTGCGGTAAATTCGACCTGCTGCCAGTCGTTGCTCACCACGCCGGCGCCAAATGAAGATGTCAGTTGCCCACCGCCGCCATCGCGGAAGATCATGCCCACCGCCGGCGGGGTGCCGCTGGTGTTGGTCAGCATCTTGAACCACACGCTGGCCGTAATGACCTGGCCGGCGGCCGCCGTCAGGTAGGGCGAGGTGATGTAAAGGATGCACTTCGTGCCGCCCACGCGCGAGACCTTGAGCGAATACCGGCCCTTGATCGATTCGGTAGTCACATAGCTGGTCGTGCTGCTGCCGTTCTGATCCAGCCCCCAGCCCGTCAGCGAGTTTTCAAAACTGGTATTGCTGTTCAGAATCTCGCCGAACCGATACACGCCAGTATCCGAGGCCATATACATGGCGTTCTTGAACACCACCGGCTGCGTGGTCACGGTCGAAGCCGTGGCCGTGCCGTTGTTTATGATAAAGAACAGATCGGTCGTGTCGGTCGTCCATGAGCCGGCCACGTAGTTTGCGACGTTCACATATTTGCAGGTGCCGGCATACCCGCCGGCGCTGTCTGCGCCAACATCGATCTGCACGCCATCGCTCACCGATGCCGCATTGCAGTCGATGTAAATCCAATACACCGTTCCGCTGTTTAGCGTGGTTGCAATCGGGATGTCCACCCATGCCAGCGCCGCCGTGCTGAACATGGCGCTGGTCAGCGTGGCGGTGACAATCGTTGTGCCTGGGCTGCCGCCGCTGTTCTGAGCGATGACCAGTTGCACCGTCGCCGAGCCGGCCCGGCTGATCTGCTGCGCGTAGATGCGCAAGCGGGTGAGGTTCACCGTGGCCGCCGGCGTGATCGATTCTGCCCACAATGTGCGGTTGTAATCGTGGCTGTAATACGTGATGCCGTTCCCGCCCAGCGTGCCCACCACAAAATAACAATCGCCGCCATTCGCGCTCACTGTCGACCATGCGCCGGCGTTCGTGGCGGTCTGGGTGTAGGCTGCGCCGCCGGCGTAGTTGTTCACCGTGTCCTTTTGCCATGCGATGGTGGCGTAATCGGCGTTCGTGCCGCCGTCCACTTCCAGCACCAGCCAATACACGGTTGCATTGCTCAACGCCTGCGAGGTGATCGTGAACGTCACCCACACCGTGCCGGCGCCGGGGTTGGTGGTCGTGGCCGATTTCAGCACCGTGCCAGGGCTGCCGGCGCTGTCGCTGCACAGTTTCAGCGTCACCGTTGGCGAGCCGGCCCACACCGTCGATCGCAAAGGCACCAGAATGGTGGTCACGCTGTAGCTACCGTTGCCGGTGATCGATTGCGCTACGCGGGTTTTGGTGATCTTCGTCCCATTGAAGAATGGGAAGCTGCCGGCATAGCCGGTGTTCAGCACAAAATAGAAATCGCCGGTGATGGCACCCACCGCCGACCATGAACCGCTGTTGCTCGCGGTCTGTGAACCACCGCTGCCGTCGCTGTAGTTGGCGTTGGCGTCTCGCTGCCACTGGACGGTGGCATAGTCCGCCGATGTCGAGCCGTCCACCTCGATGACAATCCAGTAATACGTGGCGGCTGTGATCGACTGCGAGGTGATCGTAAATGTCACCCAGACAATGGATGTGCCGGGGTTCGTGGTCGTGGTCGATTTCAGCGTGGCATTGGGCGCGCCGGCAGAATCCGACATCAACCGCGCCGTGAGGGTGGGGGAGCCGGCCCACACACTGGCCGAGATGGGCACCTTGATTTGGGTTGCACTCACCGATGCCGGCGCGAGGATCCGCTGCGCGAGGCGTGTTTGTGCTTTGTCGTAGGTGGTGCCGAGCGTGCAATAAATGTTCCAGCTTTGCGATGTCCACACGCTGCCCGATGTATAAAGTTTGCCGGCGCCGGTTGTGCTGGATGTGTTGCCGAAAATCTGCACCACCGTTGCGCCGCCACTGGTGAGATGAACCACCACCCAATAGGTTGTATTGGCCGCCGGCGTATAAGAAACGCTAAAGCCCAGCGGGCTTTTAATGTTGTTCGGCGCAATGGACAAATCGTAATCGCCATACGCCAGCCATGTGCCCGAAGGCGAGCCGGCGCTGTCGGCCTGAATCCCCACGCGCAAATTGGATGTAAAACCTGCGCCGGCGGTCTGATTCAGCGTGATGACAATGGAACTGATGGCTGACACCACCGAGCCGGTGGTAAATGACGTTGCCGCCCTTGTGTCGCCAGAAAGCAGCAGCGTCGCTATTGCGCTGGCATCGTTGCCATATCCCAAACTTCTCCCAGTCCATTCCATTTTTGCATCGCTCGTCGCGTTGCTCGTGTTCAGGTTCGTCCACGCTGCGCTGGCGGCTGCTTCACCATCCACACGACTGCCCTTCACCCATTCGGCTTTGGCTCGCTTCGTGGTCACGCTCACGCCGGCCTGCGCCGGCGTAAATTGCGGGTCGCTACTGCCTGAAATGCTTGTGGCCTGGGGCTTGGGCGGCAGAATCACACCATTGCGAAATCGCGTGTCGGCCAGGCTCTGATGGAAGGCGTCCGTTTCCTGATACGCATATTCCTGCCCGATGCCGCCGCGCCAATCCCGCTGTGTTCTCACGCTGTAGCGGGTGTTGTCGTTGTCCTGCATATCGCCGGCCGGCAGTTGGTTGGCAAACGATGACACCAGCGAGATGCCCCAATCCAGCCCGCCGCTGCGCTCGCGCAAGAGAAGCGGCAGCGTCTCGATGGCCGTTTGTCCATCGGGCGAATCGATCAGCAGAACGTCATAGCGTGAATCCCTTTGCAGCATTTCTCTACCTCATCGTAAAGTAGACATATCTCGCGAAGAGCCATACAATGGATAAGAGATATGGCAAACATGTTTATCGAAATCCAACTTGGCGGGAGTCGCGCTCAGGGGCGCGTGGCACTTGTCAGTGAAACAGACGCAGCCGAAGTTTTGAAATACAGATGGAGCCTTGATGGAACAGGAAGGTATGCCAACGCGAGAATCAACGGTAAAACCACGCTGTTGCATCGGTTTATCATGAAGCCCAAACGATGGGAAATCGTCGATCACATCAATAACGATGGTTTGGATTGCAGACAAGAAAATATGAGGGTGTGCACTCCTGTTCAAAATGCGCGCAATAGGCACAAGCAGTTTTCGAACTCCGGCTACAAAGGCGTTTATTTCAATCGACAAACCGGCAGATACAATTCCTATATTGGTTATCAGAAAATGCACATTTGGCTTGGTGCATGGGACACGGCGGAGATGGCTGCAAGAGCTTACGCTACCGCCGTGCGGGATTTGCATGGGGAATTTGGTTGTGCTCAAGCTGAACCATTCCCGCAGTCGCTTGCTCAATTGCGCGATGAGATTGCCCAAAAAAATCCGAATCGTCGGGAAGCCACAAAAGTGCGCAACGACAATACTTCTGGCGTGTCTGGGATTCACTGGAATGCTCAGGTCGGGAAATGGAGAGTTAGGCGCAAGGGGGTCCCGCATGCGCAGTTTCGCGACTTGAACGAAGCCAAAAGCTTTCTTGCTCAACATCTTCAACAGTCCTAGATGTGCCTGGGCAGAACGCGCGTCCGCGTCCGGCGCTGGACGTAGTTCGGGCGCTTGGTCGCTTGAATCATTCGGGCTTTGTCGAGATGGTTCTGGGCCAGCGTCAGGTGTGCGCGCGCGGCCTCGCCGGTCACGTTGCGCGCCACCGCCTGCTCGTGCAGCAGATGCAGCGCCATCTCTTGAATGAAGCTGATCGCCTCGCGGCCATCCAGTTCATTGATGCCCATCGTGCCGGCGCCGTCGCTCAGTTCATTGGGCAGCGTGGCATACACGAGCCGAATCTTGGTGTTCGTTGGAATGGGGATCGTCAGCGGCTTCACAATGTCGCGCAGGTGCAGCTTGGGCACGCCGGCGCTCGCCGCGTAAACCTCAAACCCGGTGTAAGGCGTCCAGCCGGCCGGCACGTTCGTAGCGCCGGGGATGCCGATGAACATCTCAAGCACGATCATGCAATCGGTCGGCAGGCTGTATTCCTGCGCCGTGGTCAGGCTGATGGTTTCATCCACCTTGACCTGCATCCATGACAGTTCAGCGCGCGCAATCGCTTCGTTGATTGCGTCAACGAAATACTGCCGCTGCAGGGGAAGCACCTGATACCCATCACCGCCGGCCACTGCATTGGGCAATGCAGGGTCAAGGCTCAGGGTCTTGCTGGCCTGCGCGCTGTCTGTCACCAGCCGTTCAATGCCGGCGTTGCTGCCGCTGGATAGATACAGGTAGAAGTTCGACCAGGTGTGATCAGGATGAAACAGGCCGGCGGTGTCGATCAGGCTTGTGGTGGTGCCATCTGTGGCCGTGCCGCTGGTCGCGTTGCCATACCGCCGCGCCACAGTCATCACCAGTTCATTGAGTGTTTTCTCGGCCATGCCTCACCGTCCTATTGCACCGGGTGAATGTCGGGATAGCCGGCCCATCCGGCTTGATGCCGCTTGTGCCATTCCAGCAACACATCCACCTGTGGTTGGTTCAACGGCTGAAAGTGGCCGGCTTCGTCGAACATGAACCAGCCCGATCCGTCCGGCAGGAATAGCCGAAAGTGCGCCGGCCCTCGCCATGCCGCAAACTTCACCGGCACATCCGGCTTGTCCGAATACACCGCCACAGGCTGCGGCTGAGGCTGGGCTTCGTCCTGAGCCTGTCGAAGGGGTGGGGCGATGGGTTCTGCGGCAGGTGCGGGCTTGGGTTCGGTGTTCTTCTTGGCCATACCATCAAAACAGGGGCGGCAATCCGATTGCCGCCCCTGCAATCGAGAGGCTTGTGTCAGCCCAGCCCTTACGAGTTGGTGCTGATCGTCACGATCTTGCCGTGGCAGCGGCTCGCGCGCATCTGGAAGGTGTATGCGCCATACAGGAACCACTTGTCGCGCGAGCCGGTCTTGGCCATCATTTCGCGCTTGAACGCCATGCCTTCCAGCGGGCCGATGCCCAACTTGTCCGTGCGCAGCATGTAGGCCGTCGCAGGCGGGCAGTCGGGATCGAGCAGCACGCCGATTTCGCCGAAGTCCGTGATCAGCCGGTCGACCTTCACGCCGCCGGCGCGGTCGGCCTGCTCGCGGAACGTGGTCACGTTCGTGGTGCCGTAGATGATCGACAGCTTGCGGCGCACCCACGAGTTACAGACGATGACATCGGGGATGTTGCCCGGCCCCACCTTGTCGTAGATCTTCTGCAGGCAGTCATGCACCATTGTGGTGGTCAACGCGCCGCCGGCGGTCACGATGTTGCCGCTGGAACCGGTGGGGATGAAGTCATCGAACCCGCCGAACACGCCGGCCACGCCGGCGGCCGGCGCGACTTTGGTCTGATAGAACAGACCGCGGTTCATCATGCGGAACAGGTGGCGCATCTTGTTCGAGGTCTCGAACTCCACGGCGTCGTCGATGCCGTAGCGCGCAATGGCCTGCTCCATCTCGGTGAGGTCGATGGTTGCGCCCAATTCCTGCACGTAGTTGTACGGCGCGGTCGGATACTGGTTGTAATCCGTTGGCGCGTCCGCACCCTGCAAGTGGACACGGCCGATGATCGTGATCGTGGCGCTGGACGATGCAGCCGTGGCCGCAGTCGTGCCGGCGAAACCGCGCGACACCGGCACCGGGTTGGTGCCATTGGCCGCAGAGGTTACCAGCAACTGCTCGCTGCCGATCAACAGAATCATGCCATCCGCCAGGGCGGTGACATCCGCCGTGGCAACGGCGATGCTGGTCGAGGTCGTGGCGGTGATGTCCGCCGTCAGCGTGGTGGCGAGCACCGGATCCTGCAATTCCAGCCATTCGTATTTGGTGGCGTTGCAGGTTTCGCTCAACGTGTTGAGCGTGGGGCGCTCATTGCTGCCGCCGCCAATCAGTTTGAGCGTGGGGAACTTGTCCCAGCTCACCAGGTCGAACTCGTTCACCACATCGCGGATCGCAGTCGTGGTGTCCGAATAAGTGTATTTTGTTCCGTAAGGCATGACGATTGCCTCCTGTTTCTTTCAATTGATGGCCGGCAATCGCCAGCCGATCAGCTCAAAACATCCGACCAGTTCAGGCCGGCGGATCGCATGTCGGCGATGAACGCGCGATATGCGGGGCTGTCATTGCCCTTGCCGAGCAAGCCCTTGTAGCGAGCTTTGAATGCCTGAACCTGTTGAGCCTTGTCCTCACCCGGCACGCGCGTGCCGGCGGCCATGCTGGTGGCAGCGGTGCCGCTGGCGGCGACCTGCGCGACCTGCGCGACCTTTGCCTGCTCTGCCGCTTTGGCGGCCGCTTCGCGTGCCTTCTGTTCGGCGAGGGCTACGGCTTTGGCCGCGTCCTCGCGGGCAAGCTGGGCCACAACCGCGCCGAAGGCAATCACGCCGTCTGCGCTGGGGGTGGGGTAGGCTTGTTTCACCTGCAAGAGCCGTGGGTCGTCGAACGAAATGCCGGCGTTGGCAGCAATCTGGTATGCCTGAGCCACGTATTGCTGGGCCTCGGCGTTGCGTTGCTGCTCGCGGGTCGTTGCGTTCAACTGCTTTTTCAGCAGCGCGACCTGCTCAGTCGGGTCGAGGGCATCGAGGTTTTCCAGTTCGACGCGCTGGGCTTTGGCTTTTGTTTCAGCCAGCTCGCGCTCCAAACGGGTGCGCTCGGCGCGCTCGGCGGCGATCTGCCGGTCGAGTGACGACTGCAATGCACGGACTTGCGGGAGTTGCGTCAGGTCGATCCCGTTCAGGTCGACCGCCGCCGGCTCAGTCGGTGCCGGCGACACCGGCGACTGCGGCGCATCGCCTGCCCCTGGCGTTGCAGGAGTTGCGAATTGCTGCGCGTCTAGTGTCATGAAATAACCTCCAATCAAAGGCGGCTATCCGGCCATGCCGAACTCCGCTTGTCTGGTGCAGCTCGCACCGTTAAATGCGCGGAAAACAAAAAAGGCGCGTCCGTTTGGACGCGCCGCACCTTCAAAGGTTCAAGCTGCTAGTTGCTCGTGATTTTATGCGCTTGACTTGTTGCCGTCAAGCGGCATGGTGTCGGGTGGCAATGCGCTCGAACCGCCAAATGTGACAGTCGGCGGGTTGGTCATGGGGGAAAGAAGCGTGACAGACCCGAAATCAAAATCTTCTTTTGTGGAAGGGGTGACTGAGCCGGTCGTTGGGGCAGTGGGATATAGCCGGCGCTGCAGGTCTTGCATTCTGGCATCCTCTGCGGCTTTCATTTCTAATGCAGCCAGTTCCATGACCACACGGATGCGCTCGATCTCAATCTCAGCCTCGCGCAGGTCGGCCTTGTGGTGCAGTTGGTTCATCTCCGCCTCGTGCAGCAGGTCGGCGCTCTCCATAGTGAGCACCTGCAAGCCGGCGCTGCGCGCGGCCTCGTTGGGATATTTCACCTTGTCATTCAGCACGCCGCTGTTGATGACCTCGGCGCATTCCTTTTCGAGTTTGCGCTTGCGCTCCCACACGTGCAGCGTTGCCATCGTCACGTTCATGTTGGCGCGCTGCAGGTTGTCGTATGCCTGGTTGATGTGCTCAAGGGTGGGTAGGGTCTGGTTGTTCATGCTTATTTGTCCTCCACTTTCACATCCAAACGCTTTGTCACAAGAAACACGCCATA
>JBDHWI010000118.1:0-12518 GCA_039810125.1 Thermoflexales bacterium
GCATGTTGTTCGTGCGCCTCCTTTTTGAAAGATTTTTTGACCGCGCAAGAGGATAACAGGGAATGGCGGGATGTCAATAGGCGATTTTCGAAAATTGCAGACTTGAGCCATCGTGCCATTGAGAAATACGTCGATGACGCAATCGTCCAATCACCGGATGGCTCAAGCACTTAAATACCCAACACCCGCCTTGCATTCTCCGCATACACCTTGCGCAGCACGTCGTCGGGCAGGTGCAGGCCGTAGGCCATCCAGCGGCCTTGCTTGGGCACGCCGGCGTTCGGGGTGTAGTTGAAGTATTCATCCTCGGTTTCGAGGAAACGGTAATACAGCCGGTAGCTGGCGAGGTCGGGGCCGGCATCGATGCCGAACAGGATGCGGTCGGCATGTTCGACGAAGAAGCGCCGCGACGCATACGGCTGCCGGCCAAGATCGCCCAGCCGCGCGCTGATGTCCACGTAGAAGTTCGGACAACGCTTCAACACGCTCGACACCCATTGCAGATCCTCGGCGTAGCAGCCGACATGCGCGCCGATGAATGTGACGCCGGCATGCCGCTCGATCACGCGCGCAAAAGCGTTCACGATATCAAGGAAGGGCGGGAAGGGCGGGGATGGAAATTGCCAGTCGGGATGCGCGTGCAACTCTTCCCAGCGCTCATTGGTTTCATCGACCGGGTCGAAGAAGGCGACCGGGTCGGCGACATGCACCAGCACGGGCAGCTTGAGTTCGCCGGCAGTTGCCCACAGCACATCCAGTCGCGGGTCATCCACCTTCACCAGTTGGTCATGCTGGTCGCGCACATGCAGTCCGAAGGGCTTCCAGATCTTCAAGCCCTGTGCACCCCAGCGAACCTGTTCGCGCAATCGCCCTGCCGCGTATTCGCCGAAGCGGTCGCCGTGCTCAGGCCACTTCTCCCACGCCACGCCGGCGAAAACCTGATAGCGCTGTGGCGCGAACGCCTTGAAGGTGTCGAGCCGCTGTTGCAAGATGTCTTCACCCCAGCCGCCGTCGAGGTCAACGTAGGCATCGACGTGCGCTTCATCCAGCGCGGCGAACAGATCTTGCGGCGGGCGCTGGTCGTACTTGCCGCCGAAGATGCCGAGGTGGTTGTGCGCATCGATCACAGGAAACTTCGGTCGCTCGATCAACGTGGTCTTGGTGACCAGTTTCGAGTGTGGTTGGAAATTGGGAAGGGATAGGGTCATGATTTCCTGCCGTAGTCAGATATTTCAATACGCGTTTCACGCATAGCAAGCTGATAATCGCTCAATGCAAAGCGCCCGCCGCCAACCGACATGGCATTGGCTGCGCCGGCAGCCACTGCGCTGCGCAACGCCTCATCCATTGCGCGGCCCTCGCACAGCGAGAGCACCAGGGCGCCGAGGAAGCAATCGCCGCTGCCCACGCTGCTGACCGCCTTCACCGCCGGCGGGTGCGCGATCCACCTGCGATTTTCATCTGCGCAGGCCGCGCCTCGCCGGCCCAGCGTGAGAATGACCCGCTGTAAATGAAATCGCTCGCGCAGGGTGGCTGCCGCTGGCGCGGCCTCATCCAGCGTTGTCACGCTCGCGCCAAGCAACTCGGCCGCCTCTTCGCCGTTTACCTTGATGTTGATGCGCGGCACGCCGGCAGCGGCACGCAGCCATTCACCGCTGCTGTCTGCCCACACCTGCGCGCCCTGTGCTGCGCACGCGCCGAGCAGCGCGGCGAATTGCGCCGGCGCCGGCCCCTTCACCACGCTGCCGCTGAACGTCACGGCGCTCGACCTTGCGGCGAGTGCTTCTACGCAGGCTGCAAAGTGCAACCACTCTTCGTTTGTCACCGGCGGTCCTGGCTCGTTGATAAGTGAGGCGTCGCGCCCGCTGCCATCGGCGACGATGATGGCGAGACGCGTCTCGGCGGCGATCCATGTCCATTCGCTGCGCAGCCCCTCTGTAGTGGCGAGTTGCGCGAATAACCGGCCGGTGTGCCCCCCCAACAAGCCGGCGCAGGTCGCGTCGCCGCCAAGCTGTTTGATGGCGCGCGCAGCGTTCAACCCCTTGCCGCCGGCGACTGCGATCACCTCCGTCGCGCGGCTGACATCATGCAGGCGAAAGTCCGGCACCACCAGGGTGCGATCGAGCGCGGGGTTGGGAGTGACGCAGAGAATCATGGGAGAGTCAAGAACCAAGATGGAAGTGAAACATGCGCACTGCTTTCAAAGTCGTGACTGAATGACTTTGCGACGCTGCACAAGCCAATGGAACAACCTGAGTTCGAGATGGATGGGTTCAATGTGATTTTCCTTATAGAAAAACTCCATGAAGATTAACGGAATGGCGACCATTGCGTAATACAGCGCATTGCGCTCTTGCATTGAGAGCAATGAGATCGACTCATAACCACACAGGACTTGAGGGAAGAGGGCGATCCAAGTCTGCTCAGCTCTCGCATCGCCGATTCCCCATTTGATCAGGTGAACCAGAAAATCTGCCAAATCATGGATTCTGGGTGCGATTGAGATGTGATCGCAATCGATGAAGCCTGTTACTTCAAGGTCATTCACCGCTACGTTGCCCGAATGGCAGTCCCAGATGATCGGCTGTTCGGGCAAGCCCTCAAAAGCGAGCGCCATATCTTGTTTGATCTCGCCCATCGCAGCCGTGAACGCCGGCAACAAGGCTTGATCCAGATGCGACAATACAGTCGGGATGGTTTGCTGCAACAGCTTGTTGTCTAGGTCAGTCCGCCAAGTGCGGCTTAAGATGCTGGCATCCTGATAGGTTGTAAGCGCTAGATGGAAGCGCGCGATTGCTGAGCCGTAACTGCGATATAACCTTGTGCGTTCATCATCGGTGCGCGGCTCTACAAAGTTGTTTGTGATCCAGTGCGATAGCCGATACACTCGACCGGATGCAATGTGATATGGTTTGCCGGCTTGAGTGAGTAAGGGTAGAGCGACCACCAATCCCTGCTTCGTGACATGCTGCAATACATCTCGCTCGAACTCCAGTCGCTTGATCACAGCTTCGGTATTCGCGCCAACATCTTTCAGCACAACGCGTTTACTGTTGGTCAGTGAAACCAGTTGGATGTTGTCTTGGATGGCTTCGGTGCTCGTCATCTCGCTCACACCCCATACCGCAAGCAGTGACATGATTTCTGAAGGTGTTTGCATGCTCTCCTGCAAATCTTGTTAATCCTGTCCAATAAATCGCATCGCTTCATCAAGCGTGGCCTGAGCGGCGGTGCCGCCCGCGGCACGGGTCGACAATGCGCCACACACGCAACCCATGCGCAGGCTCTTTGTCAACTCCCAGCCGGCGAGATAGCCGTAGATGAAACCGGCGTCGAAGCTGTCGCCTGCGCCGACAGTGTCCACCACCTCCACTGTGATGCTGCCGGCGGTGAACACCTCATCGCCGCGCTGTGCCTTTGCGCCGGCCTTGCCCAGCTTCACCGCCGTCAATGGCACGATGGCGCTCATCACCTTCAACGCCGCATCCATGTCACCCTGCCGCGCAATGTGCATCAGCTCGGTGTCGTTTGGCAGGAATACGTCGGCTCGGCGCAGGGTGTCGTGGATGCCGCCCTGCCACTGCTCGGTCGGGTCGTAGTTCGTGTCGATGGAGATGGTGAGGCCGGCGGCATGCGCGGTGTCGAAGAGCGCCGGCACATCAGGCCGCAAATGATCAAGCATGTAATAGCTGCCGATGTGCAGATGCCGCGCGCGCCTCACCAGCGCGAGATCGATGTCGCCGGCGCGCAATTCGCGGATGCTGCCGGAGTAGGTCAGGATGGCGCGATCGCTGGTCTTGTTGAAGATGACCGACAGGCCGGTTTTGAGATCGGACTGCACGAGGATGCCCTGCGTGTTCACGCCGCGCCGTTGCAGTTGCTGGATGCAAAAGTGGCCGAGGGCATCATCGCCGACCTTGCCGATGAATGCCACACGCAGGCCGAGCCGCGCCGCACCGCACGCGAAGATGGCCGATGAGCTGCCCAGCACGAGTGAGGCATCATCGATGAGTTTCTCCACTTGCCCGAATGCCGGCGTCACATCACCGCTCAATACAAGGTCGGCGTTCAACTCGCCGACGACCACGATGTCGAATTCGCGCGCTTCCATGTTGCAAGGGATTGTAGGGGATAATCGCCTTTATCAGATCTGCTCTGCGCAATGCCGCTGAGTTTGAAAGAGCAAGTCGCCGTGCCTGCAGAAAGCATCATGAACAACACAGTGTTTGACAATTGACCAATCGCGACCCTAAATAGGCGAGGGAAAACATCATGGCAGAAAAACCAGGTAAACACACGATTGAAGAGATTCACTCGCAACCCAGCGCATGGCCGGCGGCCCTGCAAGTGGTGCAGGAAAATGCAGCGGCGATGCAAGCGCTCTGGCAAGCTGGCAATTACGCCCAGGTGCTGCTCACGGGCTGCGGCTCGCCGTACTACATTGCGCAGGCGGCTGCGGCGAACTGGCGCGAGTTGGGCTTGCCGGCGGCGGCTGCGCCGGCATCTGAAATCTGGCTCAACCCGCGCAACACCTATCTCAAGAAGCCGACGTTGCTCGTCGCGCTCAGTCGCTCTGGCGCAACCACCGAGGTACTGCGCGCATGCGAGGCGTTTGCGGGTGAGGGCGCCGGCGATGTATTGACGATTTCGTGCTACCCGCAAGCGCCGCTCGCCACGTTGGGCAAGGCAAACCTCGTTGTGACGAGCGGGCAGGAGGAGAGTTTCGCCCAGACCCGCGCGTTCACTTCGCTCTATCTGGCGGCGCTGGCGAGCGGCGCGACCTTTGCCAGCCACGATGCGCAGATGCACGACCTGTTGCAGACTGGCGAGGCGTGCAAGCGCGTGCTGGCTGTCGCCGCGCCATTGGCGCAGCAGCATGGCCGCAACGCCGGCTTCGACCGCTACTATTTCCTCGGCAGCGGCGAGCGCTATGGCCTTGCCTGCGAGATGAGCTTGAAGATGAAGGAGATGTCGCTCAGCCACAGCGAGCCGTTTCACTTCATGGAGTTCCGGCATGGACCGCAAACGATGGTGAACAACTCGACGCTGGTGATCGGGCTGGTGAGTGAGCGCAACGGCGAGCGTGAGCAGGCGGTGCTGGCTGACATGCGCAAGCTAGGTGGCACGACCCTCAGCATCGGTGAGGCCGGCTGTGACGTGAACTTTGCATCGGGCTTGCGCGAGCCGGCGCGCAATGCGCTTTGCGTCGTCGCCGGCCAACTGCTGGCCTATGAGCATGCCATCAGCAAAGGGCTGAATCCTGACCGCCCGCACAACCTGAACGCGGTGGTCAAGCTGTAATTTGAATTGGGAGAAAAATGACAAAGATCGCATTTATCGGCGCTGGCAGCCTCGGCTTCACGCGCAACCTCGTCCGCGACATTCTCACTTTCCCACTGCTGGAAAATGCAACGCTCAGTTTGATGGATATCGACAAAGAGCGGCTCGACTTCATCCACAAGTCGATCAACAAGATCGTGCAGATGGGCAATTACCCGGCAAAGGTGGAAGCCACCACCAACCGCGCCGAGGCGCTGAAGGGCGCCGACGTGGTGATCGTGACCGTGCTGGCCGGCGGCTTCGAGGTGTGGCAGCACGATATCCTCATCCCCAAGAAATATGGCGTGGACACCAACATCGGTGACACGCGCGGGCCGAGCGGCGTGTTTCGCGCGCTGCGCACGATTCCCCTGCTGCTCAGCATCATCAAGGACATGGAGAAGTATTGTCCGAAGGCGGTGATGCTGAACTACACCAACCCGATGGCGATGCTGTGCCGCGCGATGCAGCGCGAATCATTCATTCCAGTGACCGGTTTGTGCCACAGCGTACAAGGCACCGCCGAGATGCTGGCGCGCTGGATCGGCGCGGACATGAGCGAGATCACATACACCTGCGCCGGCATCAACCACCAGGCGTTCTACCTGAAGTATGAACGCAACGGCGAGGATGCCTATCCTGCCCTGCATGCCGCGATGAAGAAGAAGGCCGTCTACAACGAAGAGATCGTGCGCAATGAGATGTTCATCCATCTCGGCTACTACGTCACCGAGAGCAGCGGCCACAACAGCGAGTACAACGCCTGGTTCCGCAAGCGCCCCGACCTGATCGAGAAGTACTGCACGCATGGCACGGGTTGGAACCCGGGTGAATATGCCTACATCTTGAAGGCGTACAAGAATCGCGCGCACAACTGGCGCAAAGATGCGCAGAAGTGGCTGGCGAGCGACCACCCGATCAAATTGGAGCGCGGGCATGAATACGCGGCCTACATCATCAACGCGCTGATGGGCGGCGAGATCTTCGGCTACAACGGCAATGTGGCGAACAAGAATTTGATTGACAACCTGCCGGCGGATTGCTGCGTTGAAGTGCCGGTCTATGTGGACAAGAACGGCTTCCGCCCCGTGCATGTGGGTGCATTGCCGCCGCAGTTGGTGGCGCTGGTGCACACCAGCGTGATGGTGGAAGAGATGGCCGTGGAAGCGGCGCTGACCGGCGACCCGAATCTTGTTTACTGGGCATGCGCGTATGACCCGCTCACGTCGGCGGTGTTGTCGCTGGCCGAGATCAAGAAGATGGTGAACGAGATGCTGAAGAAGAACCAGCCGCACCTGCCGGCGTTCAAGCACTTCAGCGTTTGATTTTGGCGCGCGCAAGCCATTTACAAAACCGGTTTCATGAATAAAATTGCACTTCTGGATTTAATGTTGATTTAAGGCTGCCGGCGTTAAATCGACCTGTTCAAGGAGTGTCAGGACATGGTGAAGCTGACGAAGCTGGAGAAGACGATTGTCGAGGCAATCAAGACGGCGCGGCTGGGGTTGCCAGATTGGCATGCCCTGGCGAAGAGTGAGGGCATTTCGTACGACTATGTTCAGCAGCGCGTAGAGTGGCTGCGCCGCGCCGGCATCATCAAGTAGGCATCTGCCTCCAGCCTGTTTTGTTCTGAAAGAGCGGCATCTTCTGTGTGATGTCGCTCTTTTCGTGTCCCTCGATTTTCGAGCGTGGTGAAGGGAAGTTCGTTGCGCCCTCTTTCCCCCTCTTGTCGTAGAGATAATCGGCGGGCAACTGACGGGTGGTGAAAAGCCCCGGGTTGTAAAAAGATTGCGAACATTCATCAGAGGAGCATCATGCAGAAAAAATGGTTGATCGCGCTTGTTTTGCCGGCGCTTGTGCTGGCTGCGTGTGGCCAGGCCGCGCCTGCTGCGCCGGCGGCCCCGGTTGAGGTAACCCGCGAGGTGGAAGTGACACGCGTGGTGGAGGTGACCAGCGCTGCCGAGCCGGCCGCCACGACGATCGCTGAGACACCTTCCGCCGGAAATACATCCCCTCAGGCCAGCACCGCCTTTGGCAGCACGCTGACGGCTGTGAAGGCGCGCGGCAAACTGTTGTGCGGCGTGAATGGTCAATTGCCCGGTTTCAGCACCGGCGATGCAACCAACATGACCGGCCTCGACGCCGATTACTGCCGCGCCATCGCTGCCGCCATCTTCGGTGACAAGGGCGCAGTCGAATTCAAGACCTATAACGCCGAGCAGCGCTTCGCTGCGCTGGCCGCCGGCGAGATCGACGTGCTGATTCGCAACACCACCTGGACGCTGAGCCGCGATAGCGAGGACCAGGTGAACTTCGCCGCTGTCACGTTCTACGATGGGCAGGGCTTGATGACCAGGAACAGCAGCGGCATCACCGACGCAACAGGCGTTGCCGGCAAGGGAGTGTGCGTGCAGAAAGGCACCACCACTGAGCAGAACCTGGCCGAATTTGCGGCTGCCAGCGCCATCACCTTCACCATCGCGACTTTTGACGATGCGGACCAGACATTTGCGGCGTATGTCGATGGCAAGTGCGACGTGGTGAGCGCCGACAAATCGGCGCTGGTGACGCGGCGCGGTGTGCTGGCTGACCCGCAGAATCATGTCATTCTGGATGCTACGCTGTCGAAGGAACCGCTTGCGCCGGCGGTGCGACACGGTGATGACCAGTGGTTCGACATCGTGAATTGGGTGGTCTTCGCCACCTTCGCCGGCGAGGAGTTCAACATCAACACGACGAACGTCGACAGTGTTGCAGAGGGTGACGCGCGCGCCGAGGTGCGCCGACTGCTGGGCAGCATGCCGGAAATTGATCTGGGCGCAAAGCTTGGCCTGCCGAAGACATGGGCGTTGAATGTGATCAAGGCAGTGGGTAACTATGCCGAAATCTATGATCGCGCCTTTGGCCCGACGACGGTGAACCAGATCCCGCGCGGGCTGAACAACCTGTATCGCAACGGTGGTTTGCACTACGCGCCGCCATTCCGATAACCCGATTCGCTGGCTTGCGCGATTACAGGCGCAAGCCGGCAATCGTCGCAAGCAACTCCGGGGCGATGAAGATCGCTTTTGCAGAGCTTCGGTCAGGTGACACAGATGCAGGCTGTGTCACCTGGCAAGAGCATCAATCGCGTTATTTCATATAATTGCGCGTCACAGTTGATTTCAATGATCTTGCGTTATGCACATCAATTCAAATGGAGGAAAGAAGTGAGAATCACACGCACTGCAAAATGGATCCTGGCCATCCCTCTGTTGTTGGCAGCCTGTGCGCAGCCAGCAGCGCAACCCGGTCAGCCGGTTGAAGTGACCCGCGAGGTCGAGGTCACGCGCATCGTTGAGGTTACGGCCGCTGCAGCGGCAGCTGCGCCGGCTGAGGCCACTGCTACACCCGTCGCCGCCGCACCAGCCGCACCCGCTGCGCCGGCAGGCTTTGGCGAGACACTGAAGACGATCAAGGATCGCGGCAAGCTCATCTGCGGCGTGAACAATCAGGTGCCGGGCTTTGGATTCGTCGATTCGACTGGCGCATATGCCGGCTTCGATATCGACTTCTGCAAGGCGCTGGCTGCAGCCATCTTCAATGACGTGAGCAAGATCGAATATCGTCCAGTCACCGCTGAGCAGCGTTTCGCGGCCTTGCAGAGCGGTGAGATTGACGCACTGTTGCGCAACACCACCTGGACGCTGACCCGCGATACCGACAACGGCGGCAACTTTGTGGCCACCACGTTCTATGACGGCCAGGGCATGATGGTGCCCAAGGCATCGAACATCACCAAGCTCGAGGACCTGAATGGCGCGACGATCTGCGTGCAGAAAGGCACCACGACTGAGTTGAACCTGGCTGACCAGATGGCCGCGCGCAAGTTGACATACACGCCGGCGGTATTCGAGGATGCCAACGGCACATTTGCAGCCTACGCTGAGGAGCGCTGCGACGCCGTGACGACCGACAAGTCCGGCCTGGTGTCGCGCCGCTCGGTGCTGCCCACGCCCGACGACCACGTCATCCTCGATGTGACGATGTCGAAGGAGCCGCTCGGCCCAATGGTGCGCCAGGGCGACGATCAGTGGTTTGACATCGTGCAATGGACAGTGTTTGCCACAATGTCTGCGGAGGAGTTTGGCATTACTTCACAGAACGTGGGTGACATGATCGCCAATGACACGCGGCCAGAAGTGAAGCGCCTGCTCGGCGTGGATGAGAAGGTGGACCTCGGCGCGAAGCTCGGCCTGAGCAAGGATTGGGCGGCTAACGTGATCAAGGCTGTGGGCAACTACGGCGAGATCTACGATCGCAACCTGGGTGAGACGACCAAGACGGCCATCCCGCGCGGCATCAACAACCTCTACACCAACGGCGGCATCATCTATGCCCCGCCGTTCCGATAGGCCGGTCAGACAGGAGTCAGACTCCCTGCCTTGATGGTTGCAAAACAGAAACCCGACTCGGAGAAGTCGGGTTTCTGTTTTGGTCTCGCGCCGATTGCGATTTCGTCAAAAGCAGATATAAATGCGGCGCGAACTATGGCGAACGTCCCTATCCCGCCGGCGTCTCCATCACCCAGCCCCCGGCATGCCTTCTGGCGCGATGAGCGATTTATTCAGTTTGCTGCCCAACTCGTCTTTCTGGGGCTGGCGATCTGGTTGATCGTGACGGCCGTGCAGAACATGCTCGGCTCGTTGCAGCAGCAGGGCATCGCGCTGGGTTTTGATTTCCTTGGCAATGGCGCCGGCTTCGACATCGGTGAGGCGCTGATTCGCTACGCCAACACCGATAGCTTCGCCCGTGCGCTGCTGGTCGGCCTGCTCAACACGCTGCTGGTGTGCGTGCTGGGTATCATTTTTGCTACGTTGCTCGGTATTGTCGTCGGCGTCGCGCGCTTGTCGAGCAACTGGCTGGTCAATCGCATGGCATGGTTGTTTGTCGAGCTGATGCGCAACGTGCCGCTGCTGGTGTTGTTGGTTTTCCTCTACACGGCCTTCTTCCTCAAGCTGCCGCGCGCGCGGCAGGCGATCGCGATTGGGCCGGCGTTTCTGAGCAATCGCGGCGTGGCGCTGCCGTGGGGCGAGCCTACCGAGACGTGGTCGGCCTTTCTCTACATCCTCATCGCTGCGCTCGGCCTGGCCATTCTGGTCGCGCTGGGCATGCGCTTGTGGCAGAGGCGCAGCGGACGCCCGAAACCGGCCGTCTTGCCCAGCTTGCTGACGTTTCTGGTCATCGCCCTTGCCGGCTGGTTTTTTCTGCCACAGCCGCCGCTCACACCATCGCTGCCGGAGATTGCCGGTTTCAACTTTCGAGGCGGGCGCGTGTTCACGCCGGAATTTCTCGCGCTGTTGATCGGTCTGGTGATTTATACCGGCGCGTTCATCGGTGAGATTGTGCGAGCCGGCATCCAGGCTGTGCCGAAAGGGCAGATTGAGGCTTCGCGCGCGCTGGGGCTGAATGCGTCACGCACACTGCGATTGGTGGTGTTTCCGCAGGCGTTGCGGGTGATCATCCCACCCCTCACCAGCCAGTATCTCAATCTGGTCAAAAACTCGACGCTGGCGGTGGCCATCGGCTATCCTGACCTCTTCGCCATTGCCGGCACCATCATCAACCAGACCGGCCGTGCAGTGGAGATGATCGCCATCATCATGGCGATTTATCTCTTGATCAGCCTGTTCACTTCGCTGGGGATGAACCTGTACAACCGCCGCGTGCGTTTGGTGGAGCGATAAGCAATGCGCACAACGACACCGATCCTGCCCAAGCCAGCCAATGTGTTGCCACCGCCAACGGAGCGCTATTCCGTGCTGGGCTGGTTGCGGAAGAACCTGTTCAGCAGTTGGCACAACACGCTGCTCACCATCGTGCTGGCGATCATCGCAGTGCTGTTCGTGCGCGGCGCGGTCGAGTGGATCTTCACTGCGGCGCGTTGGGAAGTCATCACCACGAACCTCCGGCTGTTCATGATCGGGCAATACCCGGCCGGCGCCGTGTGGCGCGCATGGGCGTGCGTGATCTTGCTGGCATTGCTGATTGGGCTGTCGTGGGGCATCTGGGGGCGCAGTCAGCGCGCAGGTGCGATTGCCTTCGGCGCGCTGCCATTCATCCTGGCGCTCATCACGACGGACGAAACGGCGCGCATGGCTTTGTTGATCGCCGGCGTCGCAGGGCTGATTGGCTATGCCCTCAGCCGCTGGCGTGGTGAGTTGTTGCACCGCGTCAACCTGATCGCGTGGGCGCTGTATTTCCCCATCATCATCGTGCTGATCAGCGGTTTCGGCGGCGAAGACAGCCTGCTGCCGCAGGTGTCGACCAATCTGTGGGGCGGCTTGCTGCTCACGCTGTTGCTGACAGTGGTTGGCATCGTGTTTTCATTTCCGCTCGGCGTGCTGTTGGCGCTTGGCCGGCGGTCGTCGCTGCCCATCGTCAACACGCTATGCGTGATCATCATCGAGGTCATCCGCGGCGTGCCGTTCATCAGCGTGCTGTTCATGGCGCAGCTCATGCTGCCGTTGTTTCTGCCTGGCGTGACGATCGACCGTGTGGTGCGAGCGATGGCCGGCATCGTCGTCTTCAGCGCGGCCTATCTGGCCGAGAATGTGCGCGGCGGCCTGCAATCCATCCCGAGCGGGCAATACGAAGCAGCCAAGGCGCTTGGCTTGAACACATGGAAGATGATGCTGCTCATCATTCTGCCGCAGGCGCTCAAGGCCGTCATTCCGATCCTGGTCGGCCAGTTCATCGCCCTGTTCAAGGATACGTCGCTGGTCGTCATCGTCGGTCTGCTCGACCTGATGGGCATCGCCAAAACCGTGCTGGCGCAGCCGGATTTTCTGGGCTTGCAGGCCGAGGTGTATGTGTTTGTGGCGCTGGTGTATGGCGTGTTTTGCTATTTGATGTCGGCTTTCAGCCAGCGCCTGGAGGTGAGGTTGAGCACGGCGAGATGATACGTAATACGTGAAACTCATGAGTGAAGACAACAATTCAAACCCTCCCATGATCATCTGCCGCGACGTGCACAAGTGGTATGGACAGTATCACGCGCTGCGCGGCATCGATATGGAGGTGCGCAAGGGCGAGGTCGTGGTGATCTTCGGCCCGTCCGGCTCGGGCAAGTCCACCTTCATTCGCACCATCAACCGGCTGGAGGAGCATCAGCGCGGAGAGATCATCGTGGACGGCATCGCGCTCACCCATGATGTGCG
>JBDHWI010000119.1:0-12507 GCA_039810125.1 Thermoflexales bacterium
GACTTTCACATGGTATCTTTAAGGCCACAATCGGACTCAGGAGCCATCATGGACTATCGCATTGAAAAAGATTCGCTCGGCGAAGTGCAGGTGCCGGCGAACGCCTACTATGCCGCGCAAACGCAGCGCGCCATCAACAACTTCCCCGTCAGCGGCCAAAAGCCGTATCGCGCCTTCGTGTGGAGCATGATCGCCATCAAGCGCGCCGCCGCCGAAGTCAATCGCGACCTCGGCCTGCTCAAACCTGAATTGGCGAACGCGATCATCCAGGCCGCCGACGAATGCCTGAATGGCGCGCTGGCCGACCAGTGGGTGGTCGATCCATTCCAGGCCGGCGCCGGCACCAGTCACAACATGAACACCAACGAGGTGCTGGCCAACCGCGCCAACGAGATCCTCGGCTACCCGCTGCTCAGCAAGGACAAGAAGCCAGTTGGCGCGAACGATCACGTGAACATGGCGCAAAGCACCAACGACACCACGCCGACTGCCATCCGCCTTGGCGTGCTGTGGCGCTTGCCCGAGTTGCAGACCAGCATTCAGGGCTTGATCGACGCGCTCGATGCAAAGGCCAAAGAATTTGACCCCATCGTGAAGAGCGGTCGCACGCACCTGCAGGATGCCGTGCCGGTGCGGCTCGGTCAGGAATTCAGCGCCTACGCCAAGGCAGTCGAGCGCGACCTCACCCGCATCAACGCCGCCGCCGACCAACTGCGCCGCATGCCCATCGGCGGCACCGCCACCGGCACCGGCCTGAACGCGCACCACGACTACCACAAGAACATGGTGAAGGTATTGGGCCGCATCCTCGGCCAGCCGCTGCACGAGAGTGACAACCTGTTCGAGGGCATGCAGAGCATGGCCGACGCAGCGCACTTCAGCGCAGCCATGCGCACCCTTGCCATCACGCTCACGCGCATCGCCAACGACCTGCGCCTGCTCAGCAGCGGCCCCACCACCGGCCTGGACGAGATTCGCCTGCCGGCGGTGCAACCTGGCTCCTCAATCATGCCTGGCAAGGTGAATCCAGTACTGGCTGAGATGCTGAACATGGCGATGTTCCATGTGCAGGGCAATGACCACACCGTGGCGCTAGCTGCACAGGCCGGCCAGCTCGAACTGAACGTGATGATGCCCATCATCGCGCACAACCTGAACGAGATGGTGCACGTTACCATCGGCTCCGTAAATGCCTTCGTGAAATACTGCCTGAGCGGCATCACTGCGCAGCCGGAAAAGGCGGCTGGCTGGCTGGCAAAGAACGCCATCGTCGTCACTGCGCTCAACCCGATCATCGGCTACATGGCCGGCGCAGACCTCGTCAAGGATGCGATGAAGCGCAACATGACCATCCGCGACGTGGCCGCCGAACGCATCGACGCCGGCACATTGAAAAAAGTTGATGGCTCGCCGATCACACTCGCCGAGGTCGACGCCTCGCTCGACCTGCACAAATTGACCGAGGGCGGACTGGGCGGGCCAGCCGGCGGCTAGTCAGAGGTTTGAATGGGTAATTTTTAGTTCAAAATTACCCATTCAAAATTTATAATCCCTGCGATGGCACCGAACCCCGCACCGCCGGCAAACGACGATGACGACTGGGCGCCGCCCAAGCGCTCCGCCGGCCAATGGGAGAGCGACACCGCGCCGGCAGCGGGTGGCAAGCGCGTCTCAGGCGGGCTGGCTGAGGTGTGGAACGACCCACGCAGCCGGCCGCTCGTGCTGGTCAGCGGCTTTGCGCTGCTCGGCATCTGCGCGCTGTCGTGCTTCATCCTCGCGCTCATCCTCGCCACCGGCGGCGGCACCTCTGCCTTCATCCCAAACATCGGGCCGGTCAGCGGCGAGGACATCGACGTCACACAGCAACCCATCACCGACACAGTCGTCATCCGCGTAAACGACGCCGTCATCACGCCGGCCATCCCAACACGCATGTCGGTGGGCAGCACCACCTTTGAGGTGCAGCCCATGCGCGTCGCCGACAAGCAGTGGAGTTACGACCCCAACGCCGCGCGCACCGCTTTCTGGGTGCCGGGGACGGCGGTGAACTACGTGCTGGGCGTGCATGCTTCCAGCGAAAACCGCCAAATCATCGACGCTCTGAACGAAGGCGACTTGATCACGCTCGACACCAACATGGGCGCGCAACGCTACCGTGTGACACAGCAAGCCACCGTCGGCAACAACGCCAATGACCTGGCTGCGCTGCTGGCGCAAGACAGCCCGCGCCTGACAATCGTAATGATGGGTGAGGGCGGCAACCAGCGCCGCGTGACGCTGGCGCAGTTCACCGATGAAGGCACAGCCAATCAACTTGCAGCGGTTGGTGTGCCGGTGAATCTCGGCGACATCCGCGTGCTGGCAACAAACCAGCGCCTGCTGCCGGGCGGCAGCGTCGGCCTGCCGAGTGGCAAGAATTACCTGCAGGTCGATTTCGCCGTAACCAATTTGATCACCGAATATGTGGATGCGGCGCAATTCTTTACCCAGTTGACCGACGGCGCCGGCAATACCTATCCGCTCTCGCTGGAAGGGGCAAAGGCGAATGGCGCTACCGGCTTTACGCAGGGCGCGCTTGGCCCGGGCAAGGTCGTCACTGGCACAGCAGCCTTCGAGGTGCCAAGCACGATGGCCGGCCCGACACTGGAGTGGAAGCTTGCCCTGAACGAAAATACGCCCTATGTCGCCCGCGTCGCCATCCCCTATCGGCCCATTCTGGCCGAGCCGACAGTTGAGCCGACCGGCCAGCCGAAGGCGCGCGTGACCATCGTCAGCGCAAACATCACCCCTGAGGGCAACGAGTTGCGCATCGTCGGCAGCGTGCAGAACCTGACCAATGAGTTTTTGCAGGTATCGCTGCCGGATGCATCACTCAGTTCATCCAACGGTCAACAATACCCGTTGACGGCCAGTTTGCCGGCGTTCCCATGGAGCGTGCAACCGAATGAGTCGCTGACGTTTCAGCTTTCATTCACGCGCCCGCCGAATGGCCCAGTCACCTTCACCATGTTCGACCAGGCGTTTAGCCTGAGCGGGTTCTAACGCATTCGAAACAGAGTTCATGCGCCGGCGTCATCGCGCCACTGCATGTGGGCTGACGTAGTTGCCGACTGGCGTGCGAAATGCGACATTCAGCCGATTCCAGCCATTGATCGCGATGACCGCCAGAGTGAGATCGACCAATTCCTTCTCGCTGAACTGCGCTCGTGCCTGGTTGTACACCGCATCGGATACATCGCGCGTAGCGGCAATCTCGGTGATGGCTTCGGTCCAAGCCAGCGCAGCGCGCTCGCGTTCGCTGTAGCACGGCGCTTCGCGCCAGACCGGAAGCAGGTAGAGGCGCTGCTCAGCTTCGCCACATGCGCGCGCATCCTTGGTGTGCATGTCCAGACACCAGGCACAGCCGTTGATCTGTGAAGCGCGGGATTTAACCAGTTCCAGCAACGATTCTTCCAGCCCACTTTTGTGGATCTGCTGCTCAACCTGGAGCATGGCGTTGAACGCGTCGGGTGAGGCAAGTTTATACGCAAGACGTTGATGCATCAGAAATCTCCTGATCTGTTTCAAGAATAAACTTGAGTAATACACCCGTTGGGGATGGCGTCAAGAATCGGTCTGGTTCACAACAAGTGCGCCGGCATGATCAGGATGCGGCCGTCGTCGCGCCGGCCAACGCCTTGATCTGCGCATCGAGCCGGCTCAGGTCTTGCACGCGCTCGCGCAGCCGGCGCGTCAGCATGTGGATGATGCCGATGCTCACTTCGGGCCGCGCGGCGATCAAGTCGAAGAGTGGCGCATGGTCGAGCCGTAACAGGCGCGCCTGCTCGGTCACGCTGGCCGATGCGAGGCGCGGCTCAGGATCAAGCAGCGCCATCTCGCCGAAGGTGTCACCCTCGCCCAGTTCGTTCAGCACGCGCGCGCCGTCGTGAATGCGCACCTTTCCGCTGACGATGATGTAGAGGCAATCGCCTGGCTCGCCCTTCGTGAAGAGCAACACGCCGGCGCTTGCGTCCGTCTCTTGTAGCAGCGCCGCCACTTCGGCCAGCGCATCATCCGGCGTCTGCGCAAACAGACTCGCGCCCCTCAAGATCATCACGCGCTCCACGATCGACAACATGGTGTTTCCTCCTTGCGCGCCGGCCCACTGCGCCATCATCCGCAGCAATGGCTCCGGCGACTCGCGCATCGTCGCCATCACATCTGCGCACTCCCACACCGGCAGCCTTGCAATGGCGTCCAGCGCGCACGCCTTGGTCCACGTCGTCAGCCACACTGCCGGCGCGCCCACCGCCGCCTGTCGCAAGCGCGCCGCGATGGGCTGCCGCGTTTGCGGGAAGGCGCTGCGCCAATGCACCAGCCGCTCCGCCGGCGAGAGAGGTTCCAGCGCCGGCATCACCCACCCCTTCAGCTCCGCCGGCAACTGCGCATCGATCATTTCGAGCGCAGCCGCGCGCTGGGCAACATCCAGGCTTGCCAGCGCTTCACGCGCTTGCAGCATTCCATCGCGCTGCCCGCTGCAAGCCAGCCACAGCAGGATGCGCTCGCGCACCGCATCGCACTCCGCTTGCAGCGCGGCGATCAGCGGCTGCAACACCAGTGAGAGAGAAGATGATCGCTGTTGGGCAAGCATCCCATCCCCTGCCCTTCCCTCTGGAAAAGGCGTCAGATCAACCGTCGCCGCACAAGCCCAGGCCATGCGCGCCACTTCCTCATAAATGCCGGCGCGCGCATCGTTCAGGTCGATGGCGCTGTGACGCGCCATGAGTGAGGCGAGCGCCCGCCGGCGCACGCCAGCGCCAGCATCTTTTGTCATTGCCCTCAGCGCCGGCACGGCCGCATCAGCCTCACTTCGGCAAAGGGCCTGCACCAGCGCGCGCCGGCTGCGCTGTGGCTTTTGTTTTGTTTGCAACTCGGATCGTATCAGCGCGACCGCATTCACATCACCCCGCGCCAGCGCCTGCACTGCCGCCTGCATCGTCTCTGGCGCATCGCACGCGGCGATCACCTGCGGCCATAGCGCCACATCCTTCACGCAGCCGGCGGCCCACAGCGCAGCGCGTCGCACATCTACATCTGCATCGCCCAGCAGTCGCGCCAGCGCCGCGCGCTCACTGGTCGCGCCAGCCTCGCCGATGGCGCGCGCGGCCATGCTGCGCTTCAGCGCGTCGCTGCTCTGCGCCCATTCCGCCAGCCGCGCCTGCGCCGCCAGCACACCCTTCACCTCGCCATGCAGCAGCAACCCCACCAGCGCGCCTTTTGCCACCCGCACGTCATCGTCGCGCAGCGTGATCGCCAGGCTCTCGTCCATCTCGTCATCGATGGCGGCCAGCGTGCGCAAGGCTGCGCTCTTCACCCACGGCGACGCCTCGACCAGCAGGCGCTGGCGCACCGCATCCGCCGCCGGCCGCGCTTCCATCGTCTCGATCGTTTGCAGCGCGGCCTCGCGCACCTCATCGCTCGGGTGATCGAGCATCTGCGCGATGGCCTGCGTCAGGCGCGCCGGCGACATCTGTGCCAGCATGTGCATGGCATGCAGCGCCACACCAGGCCTGGGATCTTTCAACGCATTCGCCAGCACATCCACCGCCGTCGCATCCGCGATGAATGTATCTGGTTCGTGGAACTGGCGCTTGCGCAAAACGCGCGTCAGCGCCTGCGGATATTCGCGCGCGAGCAGGATGATGATGCCGATCCAGCCGGCAGCCAGCACGAGAAATACAAACGCGATGCGCATCACGCCGAGATGCAGCTCCACGTTCAATGCCAGCAGCAGCGCGCCGGCGATGCCAACCGCAATCGGTTGCACGATGCCTTCAGCCACCGTTCGCGCGCGCGCGCGCTGTTCGCCGGGCAATGCCTGATACGCCACATTGCCGGCCGATTGCGAGATTGTGAAGCCCAGCGACACATTGGCGACCTTTGCCAAGGTCGCAAAGAAGAATGAGACGACAATGGCTGCGTCCAACGCGTCGAACAGTGCGGTGAGCGCGATCAACGCAGTGACGAGCGCCGGCATTAGCAGCAGGCCGGCGCGCAAGCCGTAGCGCTGCAAGATGCGGCTGTTGGACAGCACGGTCACAACCAATGCGATCACGCCGATGACCGAGAGCGACATGCCGATGAACGCCGTGAGTTCGATGGCATTCGGGAATTGCAACAAGGCGCGGTTGTAAAAGATGTTATCGACAAAGAAGAACGCCACCCACCACACGCAGACCTGCGCGATGATGAGCGCAACATAGCGGTTGCGGGTGAGCGGCGCCGGCCTGGTCTGCGGTTGCGCGATCTGGGGGATGGGTACTTGCGCGGGTTGCAGATAGCCGCGCGTGATGGCGCGCATGACCAGCGCCGAAACCCCCATCGCCGCAATGGCGGCAAGCAGCATGTTGGCCGCGCCAAAGCGCGCCACCAGCGGCACGACGAGGATGCCGCCGGCGATGTAGGCGACCCAGCCGCCCGCGCCAATGATGCCAAACAGCCGCTTGCCCTGCTGCGGATCAAACAGCCGGCCCGCCAGCGGCCACACGATCCGGTTGGCGAGGTAGATGAGGATGTGGAACCATGCCGGCAACAGAAAAATGAAGGCGGCTGCCAGCGACGTGTTCAGCCCGATCCAAAACAGCGCGCACACGCCGGCGCACAACGCAATCGCCAACCGCAGCGAGCGCGCATACGCCGATCGCGCCGACAGCTTGAGAGATGCGAGCGCGACCAACGGCGCCAGCACGGCGGTGGTGATGTAGACGAGCGGCAAATTTTCCACGCCAAACTGCGTGACAAACAGGCCGAACGCAATGGTCTGCACGAATACCACCGTTGTGATCAGGCTGAGGTGGAGCAACGCGAGCAGTCCGGCAAGCCGCGCCTCGCCGGGCTCGGTGTTGAGCAGTGCAAGCAAGCGTCGGCCGGCGTCACTGTGTTGTGCGCTCATGGCGCAGCCGCCGGCGTGAAGCTAAAGCCAATCTGCGGTGCCATTGCGAGGGAGTATAGGCTGCGCAGGATTTACCTGCCGAGTTTTTTGATGCCGCTGAGCGCAACGGAGAGGCGCTTGCCGCCGGCGTTGACGAAGAACACTTCCACCTCTTCATCATCGCGCACACGCGTGGCGCGCAGCACCAGCCCCTCGCCAAAACTCGGATGCACCACCTTGTCGCCGGGCTTGAATTTCGTGTCAGACGAAGTTGACGCTTGGCGTTTGGCGTTTGACGTCGCTCCTCCGCCCCAACTCGTGATGTCCTTCATCACGTCGCGATTCTTCTTCGGCTTGCCATCCACCGCCTCATCGGGCAGATCGGCCAGAAAGCGCGACGGCTCAGCCACATCACTCATGCCCCACTGCGAGCGGCGGAAAGGCCGCAACAGATACAGCCGCTCCTTCGCGCGCGTGATGCCGACATACATCAGCCGGCGCTCTTCGGCCATCTCCTCGGGGTCATCCAGGCTGCGGCTGTGCGGCAGCACGCCTTCGACCAGGCCAACGATGAACACGACCTTGAACTCCAGCCCCTTGGCTGCGTGCAGCGTCATCAACGTTGGCGCGTTGGCGTTCTCGTCGAAGTTGTCGGTCTCGCTCACCAGCGCGATGTCGTTGAGAAAATCGCCGAGCGGCGCATCGCCGGCGTCCGCCGCGACATTGCGCAATTCCATCACGTTGGCCCAGCGATCCTCACCCTCCTCGGTGCCGTCGCGCAGATAGTCGCGATAGCCGCTGGTCTGGATGATGTGATCGAACATCTGGCCGACGCTCAGCTCCGCCCGCAACCGCACCCACTGCTGCCACAAGGCGCCGAATTCACGCAGCGCCTTCGCTGCGCGGCCTTCGAGGCTGCCCTGCACCAGCACATCGAGGCAGGTCATGCCGTTCACTTTTGCAGCGGCATCGAGTTGCGCAAAGGTCTTCTCACCGATGCCGCGCGCCGGCAGGTTGATGACGCGCTGCAACGACACCGTGTCGGCCGGGTTGTTGACGATGCGCAGATACGCCAGCACATCCTTCACTTCCTTGCGCGCATAGAAGCGCGTTGCACCAACCAGGCGATAGGGCTGGCCGGCGCGCACAAATGCATCCTCCACTGCGCGCGATTGGGCATTCATGCGATACATCACCGCCACGTCACCAGGCTCGGCGGCGTGCTGGCGCCTCAGTTCATCGATCGTGTCCACGACATACTGCGCCTCTTCATCCTCGTTGAACATCTCGCGCAGCGCGATCTTCGGCCCATGCCCCTTTTGCGTGAACAGGTTGAGATGCGTGCGGTTTGGGTTCTTCTTGATGACAGCCATCGCCGCATCGAGGATGGTCTGCGTGCTGCGGTAATTCTGATCGAGCGGGACAACCTGCAGGTCGCTGAAGTCATCGCGCAGGCGTTGCGCGTTGCGGTGGTCCGCGCCGCGCCAGCGATAGATGCCCTGATCAGGATCACCGACGCAGAACAGGCTGCGGTGCCGGCCAGCGATCATCTTCACCAGCGAGTATTGCGCGATGTTGGTGTCCTGAAATTCATCGACCAGCACATGCAGATAGCGCTCCTGCATCTTCTCGCGCACCGCGTCGTTGCGCTTCAACAGCAGCACCGTCTCCATCAGCAAGTCGTCGAAGTCGAGCGCGCTGTTGGCGCGCAGGATGGCGTTGTAGCGCGCATACACGCGACCGGCGATCTCGTTGAAATACGAGTCGGGCTTGTACTGCTCCGGCGCGATCAATTCATTCTTGGCGGTGCTGATGGCGTTGAGGATGGCCGACGGCTTGTATTTCTTGTCGTCGATATTCATTTCGGCCAGCGCCGCCTTCACCACGCTGGTCTGATCATCGGTGTCGTAGATGGTGAAGTTGCGGTCGAGGCCGGCGGCTGCCGATTCACGGCGCAAAATGCGCGCGCAAATGCTGTGAAACGTGCCGAGCATGAGATCGCCGGCGCGCTCCTGCCCCACCAACTTGTTCAGGCGCTCGCGCATCTCGCGCGCGGCCTTGTTGGTGAAGGTGACCGCCATGATGCGATATGGAAACACATTGCGCGTCTCCAATAGATAGGCCACGCGGCTGGTCAGCACGCGCGTCTTGCCGCTGCCCGGGCCGGCGATGACCAGCGTCGGCCCATCCTTCGCTTCAACAGCCTTGCGCTGCTGGGGATTCAAGCCATCGAGGAACGAACTCATCGCCGCGCCATTCTATCGTGATGCCCATTCTCGCCGCAGGGCAAGCATGGATGCCTGCCCCATGACGCTGCTCAAGCGGTCGACACCCGGGCTCACATCGCAATCACGCGATTTTCCTTGCGTGAAACTTCGGATGCAAACGCGAGCAGATGGCTCTCCAGCGAGACGCGCGCGGTGGTCGAATGCTTCGACGGCTTGCCGTTGATCGAATCGATGAACGTGCGCATCAGTCCGAAATCACCGCCGCCATGGCCGCTGCTGCCGGCGGACGGGTAGATCACCTCTTCCTTTTCGCTGCCATGATCGATGATGCGAATGGCATGCGGCCGGCCATCGGTGAAGTCGCCAAACAGCGTCGCCTTTGTGCCATCCCAGCGCATCGAGCGGCCTTCACGCTCGCTGTGGCCGTGCATGGTGAACGTGCAGGTTGCGCCGCCTTCGAACAGCATATTCAGCGTTTGGTGATCGACCACATCGTTGTCGCAGCGATAGACGCAGCGACCATACGGACTGGTGGTCAACTTTTCCCAGCGCGCTGTCGGGTCGGCCGGCATGTCCGCTGCGTGCAGCATGAATTCATGCGCAGGGAAAGGCTCGATCTGCGAGCGCTGGTGAACATCTGCGCCATAGAGGCGCGGCGCATACCATGGGCAGGTCGCCTCAATGGGGCAACCATCGGTGCAGCGCGCCGGCGCCCCCTCAATTCCTGCCTGCTCTCCGAGCGAGAGCGTGCCTGCACGATAGTGCATCAGTGAGCCGAACGACGACAGGTGCGTGACGCGCTGGCGCATGATCCACAACAGGATATCGAGATCGTGGCAGCACTTGGCAAGGATCATCGGCGCAGACCTGCCTTCGTTGCCCCAGTTGCCGCGCACGAAGCTGTGACTCATGTGCCAGTAGCTCACGTTCTCGCGATGGTCGATGGTGACGATGCGGCCCAGCCGGCCGCTATTCACGATGTCGTAGAGCGCAGTGAAGAACGCCGTGAAGCGCAACACATGGCAGATCTGCAGCGTGCGCCCCAGTTGCTCAGCGGTCTCCACCAGGTCGGTGCATTCAGCCGCGCTCACGCCCATCGGCTTTTCCAGCAACACGTCATAGCCGGCGCGCAGCAGCGCGAGCGTGCTGGCATGATGGGTGCGATCCTGCGTGCAGTTGATGGCAACGCGCGCCAGCTTCGGCTGGCTGCACAGCGCCTGCCACGAATCGAACTGCATCGCCGGCGGGATGTCGTGCAATGATGAGAATCGCCCGCGCCGCATCTCGTCTGGATCAGCGACAGCGATCATCGAAATCTCATTGGGATGTTGGATGGCGTACGGCCCATAGGCAAAGGTGGCGCGGCCGCCGGCGCCGATCATGACAGCGTCAATCATGTGGGAGATTAGAGAACAGAGCGTAGAGATTGGCAAACAAGGATCGCAAATCCGTCACATCCGCCCCAGCCCGGGCGCGAGGTGGTAGTACACCTCGTTGTTGCGCAGCGTTTGCTTGAACTCGCGCAACGCCGTGTCTTTGTCGATCACGACCAGCTCGATGCCGGCCATCTCGGCAAAGTCTTCCATGTGCTCGCTCGTGACGGAATAGCTGAAGCCCGTGTGGTGCGCGCCGCCGGCGTAGATCCACGCTGCGCACGCCGTCTTGAAGTTGGGTCTGGGTTGCCACACCGCGCGCGCCACGGGCAACTTTGGCAGCGGCTGCGGCGGCGCAATCACATCCACCTCATTGACCAGCAGCCGGAAGCGATTGCCCAGATCCATCATCGCCGCGTTGATGGCCGCGCCGGCATGCGCGTTGAACACCAATCGCAACGGGTCTTCCTTGCCGCCGATGCCGAGTGGATGCACTTCGAGCGCCGGCTTGTCAGCCGCAATAGACGGACAAATTTCCAGCATGTGCGCCCCAAGCACCAGGCGCCCATCGGGGTGCAGGTGGTAGGTGTAATCCTCCATGAATGACGTGCCGCCGGGCATGTCGGCGGCCATCACCTTCATCGCGCGCACCAGCGCGGCAGTCTTCCAGTCACCCTCGCCGGCGAAGCCCAGCCCCTCACGCATCAACCGCTGCGGCGCAAGGCCGGGCAACTGCTTCAAGCCATGCAAGTCCTCGAAGGTTGTCGTGAAGCCCTTGAAACCGCCATTACCCAGGAAGGCGCGCAAACCGATCTCGATGCGCGCACCGTCGCGAATGGACTGATGCCGCGCCCCACCTTTGCGCAAATCGGCTGCCATCGTGTAGGACTGCTCATATTCCGCGCACAACGCGTCCACTTCAGCGTCGGTCGCCGCGTTCACCTCGCGCACCACATCGCCCACGCCCCATGTGTTGACCGAGTAGCCAAACTTCGCCTCCGCCGCGACCTTGTCGCCCTCGGTCACTGCGACCTGACGCATGTTGTCGCCAATGCGGGCAAACTTCGCACCCTGCCAATCGTGCCATGCGCGGGCCGCGCGCATCCATGTGGCGATGCGATTGTGCACATCAGGGTCTGACCAGTGGCCCACCACGACTTTGCGGTTCAGGCGCAGGCGCGTGTGGATGAAGCCGGCCTCGCGATCGCCATGCGCGGCCTGGTTCAGATTCATGAAATCCATGTCGATCTCGCTCCAGGGCAGATCGCGGTTGAATTGCGTGTGCAGGTGCAGGAATGGCTTGCGCAACTGCGTCAACCCGCCGATCCACATCTTCGAGGGTGAGAAGGTATGCATCCATAGGATGAGGCCGGCACAGTTCGGACTGCTGTTTGCGTCGATGCACAATTGGCGAATCTCCTCCGGCGTCTTCAGCACCGGCTTGAAGACCACGTTGAGGGGGAGCGTGCCGGCGGCGTTCAGCGCCTGCACGATGTGCTGTGAATTGGCCGCGACCTGTTGCAGCGCTTCCTCGCCGTAGAGGTGCTGGCTGCCGGTCACGTACCAGATTTCAAGTTGCTTCAGGGAATCCAAGGTATTCATGGCAGACGGAGTATAGAGCGAGGTTGCTCCAGGCACATGCCTGAAAGCACTCAACATCACGCAGAATGGTGAGCGCCACCTCTGGAAAACGAGAGGCCGCCGGCGAGTCATGAGGGGGAACATGACCCGCCGGCGGTGTCTGTATATTACGCAAAATCAGAGGATTTGTCGCTACGAATCTGGCTCCACACGAAACACCCTCGCACACTGTCTGACTGGCTGAAAAAGTGAAACCGCCGGCGCAGCCATTCGTATGATATGCCGGCGGTGTGTTCTATTCACGCAGAGCCGATCAGTGATCGTGATCGTCTTCTTCGTCGATGTCTGAATCGAGCAGCACCATGTTGCGGAACTTGAGCGCCTCGGCGTTGCGCTCCGGCGTGCCGCAGCCACC
>JBDHWI010000120.1:0-12423 GCA_039810125.1 Thermoflexales bacterium
AGTTCTGCACCTTTGCGATGACTGATTTTGGCTTGCCCATCAGCCAGCGCATCACGTCGGTGGTGTGGCAGCCGAGGTCGAACAGCGCGCCGCCGCCGGCCAGCGCCGCATCTGCAAACCATGCGCTGCCGTCGTGAAACCAATGATCGAGCGCTGCGCTGTGCGCCACGCGCGCTCGCATCAGCGTGATCTTGCCCAGCCAGCCCTTGTCGATCACCTGCCGCATGAACAGCACCTCTGGCCGCGTGCGGCTGGGCAATGAAATCATGAACTTGATTCCGCTTTGATTCACGAGTTTCACGATCGCGTCGGCATCGGCGGTGGCAACGGTCAACGCTTTCTCGGTGAAGATGTGCTTGCCGTGCTGTGCGGCCGCCTTTAGCACTTGAGGGTGCTGCGCGGTTGGTGCGTTGACGACGACGGCTTCTACATCGGGGTCGCTCAACACCTTTTCGAGGTCGTCTGACCATGCTACGCCGAATCGCTCGGATGCGGCCTTGCCGCGCGCGGGATCATCGTCCCAGATGCGGGTGATTTTGGCTTCGGGATGTTTGGCGACGTGGTCGCCGTAACCGTTGGCATGGACATGCGCCATGCTCAACATTGCGATCTTTAACATATAGCTCCTTGAGAAATATTGCAGGGGGTCATGGTGTGATTGCATCGATATCTGGCATCGCCAGCGCAACCTCTTTGCCTGAAGCTGCCGAGTCGATCAGCCCCTGGATGATCATGTTCGTCAGCAGCATCTGATCGGCGGGGATGGGTGATGGCTTGCCCTCGCGAATGGCGTCGGCGAAGGCCAACTGCTCGCGGCGGAAAAGTTCGATGTCCTCAACCGCCGGCACCTCTTGCGCCACAGTGTTCGTCATCATGCCGAACTCGTGCCGGTACACAGTGAGCGGATGCAGGCGCAGGCCGGCGCGCGTGCCGAGGAAGAACGTGCCGCCGAGGTCATCCATGTGCATGATCCACGCTGTCTTGAACACCATTGCAGCGCCGTTCTCGAAGCGCACCCATGCCACACCGAAGTCCTCGACCTCGAGCTTGTCGGGATCCCATTTCCATGAGCCAACCACCGGCTTGTGCGTCTTGCCGAGCAGGTTGTTGGCGATGCCTGACACTGCCACCGGCCTGGGGTGCTTCAGCATGCACAGCGCTGCGTCGAGGCTGTAGACGCCGATGTCGGCAACGGTGCCGATGCCGGCGGTGGCCTTGCCGATGAATGAGCCACCTGGAATGCCGCAGCGCCGCGCAGCGACCGTCTCGCTGTAATACACGTCGCCGAGCGTGCCGGCATCCACGATGGCCTGGGCCGCCTGCATGGCGGGACTGTAGCGTGACTTCAGCGCCACCATCAGGAGGGCTTTCGAGCGATGCGCGGCGGCAGTCATGGCGGCTGCATCGACGAGCGTCGCGGCCATTGGTTTCTCCACCAGCACGTGTTTGTTCAGCTTCAGCGCATCAACCGATGGCGCGCGATGCGCCTGGTTGAACGTTGCGACCACCACGCCTTCGATATCGTCCTGCGCCAGCAATTCGTGGTAATCCTGGTAGACGCGCGGGATGTTCCAGCGCTTGGAGGTGTTCGTCGCGCGCTCCTTGTCTACGTCGGCGACTGCGACGAACTCCACGCCGGGGTTGTCGGCCATGGCGCGGCAATGCGTCTGCGCGATACCGCCGGCGCCGATCAATCCGAGCTTTACCGTTCGCATGTTTCGTTCTCCTTGTTGATGTTGTGATGCATCGCTGTTTGTTTTGTGCGGTTTGCGCGCCACTGTGCAAGCTGCGTCCCCAGACGCAGCCACACATCACGCTGGTTGCGCGCCTGGGGACGCAATTTGCATCTGCAGGTGCAAAACCTATCCACACACGTTTATCTCGGCATCTCCTGTGGGTCATGCAGGAAACAAGCTGCGCGCTGATTGGCATTTACGACGTAATCGCCAGGCCGGCGCTTCGAACATGGCGCGAAGGCAAACGGGCAGCGCTCGACGAATACGCACTTGTTCGCCTCGTGCGTCAGCGGTCGCTCCACCGTGTGCAGATCCATCTTCTCCGTCCAGCGCTGCTCCGGGTCGATGGATGGCACCGACGCCAGGAGCTGCTGCGTATAAGGATGCGATGGCGAGCGGATGATGGTGTCGAGCTCACCCGACTCCACCACGCGCCCAAAGCACAGCACCATCAATTTGCCGCCGAGGTAGTAGGCTGTCGACAAGTTGTGCGTGATGAACAGGCAGGAGATGCCGTATTTGTCGCGGAAGTCAGTCAGGATGTTCAGGAAGAGCGTGCGCACCGCTGCATCGATCATCGACACCGGCTCGTCGGCAATGATGACGCGTGGCTTCAGCAGATACAGCCGCGCCAGCATCACGCGCTGGCGCTCGCCGCCACTGAGCTGATGCGGATAGCGTCCGATGATGTCGTTGGGGCGCAGGTCCACTGCGCGCAACGCCTCGTGCATCAGGTCGGTCTCTTCCTTGCGCGACTTCGCCAACTTGAAGTTCTGGATCGCCAGCTCCAGCACGCGTTCGATGCGATAGAACGGGTTGTAGATGCCGTAGGGGTCCTGGAACACCGGCTGCACCTGCCGGCGATATTCATTCCATTCGTCACGGTTGAGCGTTGCCAGGGATTTGCCCTTGAACAGCACCTCGCCGGCGGTTGGCGGGGCCAGGCCGAGTAGGATGCGCGACAGCGTGGTCTTGCCGCTGCCGCTCTCGCCGACGAGCGAGATGATCTCTGGCGGGCTGTTGTGCAGGGCAAGTGACACATCGTCGATGGCAGCGATGCGTCCGCGCCGGCCCAGGCCGCCACCGGTGGCGAACTCCTTGACCAGGCTGCGCGCTTCCAGGACGGGCGTTGAATTCGGCGCCGATGCGCCGATGGAAATCGTGTTGCTTTGCGTCATGGCTTCAACTCGCTTCGCTGCAATTCGCCCTTTGCCAGATCTTCCTTCGACCACTCGTTGGTGCTGTAGATGTGGCACGCCACCAGCCGGCCCGCTGCGCCCTGCCCGTTGCCCACCTGGTCTGGCCTGACTGTGGACAGCTTTGGCTCGACTGCCTTGCAGATCTCCTTTGCAAATGGGCAGCGCGGATGAAAGCGGCAGCCGACCGGCCAGTTCAGCGGACTGGGCGCGAGGCCAGGGATGCCCTCCACCCGCACTCGCGGCTTGTTGATGTCGGGAATCGTGCGAATCAGGCCTTGCGTGTAGGGATGCAACGGGTTCTTGAAGATTTGCGTCGTTGTGCCGATTTCCATCATCGCGCCGGCGTACATGATGCCCATGCGGTCGGCCAACTCCGCATGAACAGCCATGTCGTGGCTGACATACACCACCGTCAGGCCGAGCTTCACGCGGATGTCTTTCAATTCCTGCAAGATGGCTCGCTGCACGTTCACATCCAGCGCGGTGGTCGGCTCATCTGCCACCAGCAGATCGGGGCTTAGCGTGACTGACGCGGCGATGGTGACACGCTGCTTCATGCCGCCGCTGAGCTGATGCGGATACATGCGCGCGACTGATGGCGGCAAGCCAACCATCGCCAGTCGCTCTTGCATCTTCGCCTGTGCCGCGCTCTTCGGCATCTGCATGTGCTCCATGATGGCGTCGATGATTTGGTCCTCGATGCGCATCACGGGGTTGAGCGAGTTCATCGCGCCCTGCGGAATGTAGGCGATGTTGCGCCAGCGCAGGGGACGCAACTTGTCGAAGGGGATGTTGAACAGGTCGAGGCCGCCTTCACCGCCGGCGCCGTTCATGCGTGGCGCATCCTTCGGGTAAAACAGCGCTTGGCCGCTGCGAATGTAGCCTGGCGCTTTGATCAGTCGCAACACACCTTCCACCAGCGTCGATTTGCCGCAGCCAGATTCACCGGCCAGCCCAAACACTTCGTTGCGCTGGATCGTGACATCGACGCCATCGACGACCTTCGCTTCGCCGGCGATAGTCTTGTACCAGATGCGCGCATCAGTGACGCGCAGCAGATCGCCATGTGTGGCAGGGGCGGGGGGAGCGGTTTTGTCATTCATCGTGTGCCTTCACTGGCCGGTGACGTTTTGCAGACGCGGGTTGAGATACTCTTCCATGCCGCGATTGATCATGGTGAGGGCGAGGAAGATCAAGACGAGGATCGCCGGCGGCAGCAGCAACAGCAAATACAAGCCGCGCGTGAATGCGCCCCAGCCGCTGGCGTAGTTGATCATCATGCCCAGGCTGATGGCGTCCGACGCGCCCAACCCAATCAATGCGATGCCGACTTCGGCCACCATCGCGCCGACGGTTGCGAATGCAAAGCTGATCAGCACATACGGCAGCAGGTTCGGCAGAATTTCCGTGAAGATGATTTTCAAATCACCTTGCCCGGTCACCTTTGCCAGTTCGACGTAGGGCTGCTCTTTCATCGACATGACCTGTGCGCGGATGGTGCGCGCGGCGAATGGCCAACTGAACAGCGCAACGATAAGCGCGACCGTGAGCATGCTCTTGCTAGGCACCACCAGCGTCAGACCGACGAGGATGGGATAAGCAGGGATGACGAGCAGGATGTTGGTGAAGGTGATCAGCGCGGTGTCGAGCTTGCCACCCTTGTAGCCGGAGATGAAGCCGACGATCACACCGACGGATGTCGCAAGGAAACCGGCCAGGAAGCCGATGAACAGGGTGGTTTGCAGGCCGGCGAGAAAATCTGTCAGAATGTCGCGACCATGTCCATCAGTGCCGAGCGGGTTCTTGGCCGATGCCGGCAGCCAGCGTGGGAACACGCCGGGGCGCGCCGGGCTGACGTCACCGATGATGGGCCTATAGATTAACGGCGCGATGAAGGCGATGAAAATGAGGATCGCCAGCACGATCACGCCAAAGCGGAACTTGCCGCTGCTCTTCCACGTGTTGGTCAAAAAACGCATGGGCGCTCCTTGTGTCGTGCTAGGACGACTGAATGGCCGTGCGAATGCGCGGATCGATGATTGGGATGAGCAGGTCGATGATCAGACTCGCCGTCATCACGCTAAAGATCGAGAGCAGGATGATGCCCATGATGGCATTGAAGTCGAAGTATTGGATCGCGCGGCTGAGCAACTCACCCAGGCCGGGATAGACGAATAGCACCTCGACCAGCAACTGTCCGCTGAGGGCAGCGCCGAGCGTGAGCGCCAATGCAGTGGCCTGTGGCAGCATGGCGTTGCGCAGCCCGTAGCGGCGCATGATGTTCTGGGTGCGCAGGCCTTTTGCCTCAGCGTAATGCAAGTAATCCTCGCCCAATAGGGTGATGATCAGCGAGCGCGTCGATAAGATCCATGCGGCCAGCGTTACCAGCACGATGGCGCTGATGGGCAACACGGAATGCCACAGCATGCTCATGATGAAGGGCAGATTCAGGCCGACGGTGAATTGCGCGTCGTATGCGCCGCGCGTGGGGAAGAGCGCCAACTGGTAACCGAAGAACAGCACCAGAAAGAGCGCGATCAGATAGGCCGGAATTTGCGACAGTGCGATGGAGACGTTGGTCAACACACCGCTCCAGCGCTTCTCGCGGAACCAACCGGCCACCAACCCCAGCAGTAGCCCTAACACCCACGAGATGGCGATGGAGGTGCCCATCAGGAGCAGCGTCCAGCCTAGCCGCTGCATGATGAGGTCTTGCACTGGCGTGGGAAAGTTGATGAAGGACGGGCCGAGGTCTTGCTTGATGATAACGTTGTAAAGGTAGCGCACATACTGCTCAAGCAAGGTGCCATTCAGACCGAATTGCTCCTTGTAGAAGTTGACCATCTCGGGGCCGGCGGCGATAGTCTTGGCATATTGGCGCTCGAGTGCCTTTACCCACGACTCAATGGGGTTGACCGGCAACAGCCGAAACAAGAAGAAGGTGATCGTGAATGCGCCCCAGATGGTCAGCATGTAGGCCGCGATCTTCCCGAGGTAATAACGCAGGAGGGGGTGTTGTTTCAGCATGTTCGTGGAAGCAGTCAGTAGCGGTCGGTCAGGGTAGGGGCAGGCATTGGGGAGGATGAATGCATATTGAGCGCCGCTGAAATCCTCGATGCTTTGCCCCTACGACATGATCATCCTTTGACAAATTCATTGCAAGAGGCGAGCAGGCACTCGCCTCTTGCAGCTTTGCGCTCACGATCACTTCGGCTTGGCGTTAAACAGCACCCACATGATCTGGCCCCACCAGTTGAAAGGCACCGTATACAGGTTGTCCTTCGAGGGCATGCCATCCCAGTACGTGGTGTTGAATTGCACTGGGTAGTAGGTCTCGATCAACGGGACGCCGAAGGCCATCTCCATCCATTTGTCAAAGGCCTGCATATAGAGGTCCTTGGCTTCCGGCGCATCCGGCGTCAACTGCTTTAGCTTTTCGACAATAGAATCGAACTCCTTGTTGCAAGCGCGGAGGCTGTTGCCGTTGATGGGGCGCTCACCGATGGGCACTACGCGGTTGCAGGTATAGCCGTCATACAGCTCCATCGGGTCGACGGTTGCGCCGCACATCCACCACACCCCCGCATCCCAGTCGCCGGCATCCACGCGACTCCACCACACAGGCCCCTCGAAGTTCTGCAGCGACGCCTCGATGCCCTGCGCCTTGAGGTCTTCGATCCAGTCCTGCGCCATCAGATACTCGTAGCCAGTTGGCCCGACTGGCGTGCCAACCACGAAGCTGAATGGCTTGCCATCCGGCGCCATCATCGTGTTGCCGTCCTTCTTGAAGCCGACGCTCTCCAGCAGCGCGACTGCGCCGGCCGGGTCATAGGTGAAGGTCTTCCACTTCTCAGCCGATGCCGGATTGATGTACTGATCCATGTTCCGGTAGTTGGCCCACAGGCCCTTCGCCGGCTGCGATGGCGGCACCCAGATGTTCTCGCCCCACTTCTCGCGGTTCATCAACATCGACAGCGCGCGGCGCACCTCTGGCTTGTCGAACGGCGCCTTGGCGTTGTTGAAGAACGCGCCACGCGGGCAGGGATCGACATACGCCACGCCGCTGAACTGCTTCAGATCGGCCGCCTTCGATTGGAAGATGTCGTATTGGATTCCCAGCACGTCAGTGTTGTTTGCCATCATGTCGGCCACGACCTGGTCGCTTGATGACGGCCCGGTGCGATAAATCACGTACTTGGGCGCCGGATCAAACTTGGCCTTGTTCCAGTAGTTCGGGTTCTTCTTCCACACGAACACCTTCTGATCGGGATAGGTCTTGTCCAGCATGTATGGGCCAGTCGTCACCGGCGGGTTGTTCTTGAAGGTCTTGGGGTCTTCCTTCTCCCAGATGTGCTTGGGAATGAACACGGCGCCGGTGCAGATGGTGCACCAGAATCGCAGGTGATAGCGCGGCTGCGGTGTCTTGAACTTGTAGACCGCCGTCAGATCATCCACGGCTTTGAGCGAATCGATCACGCCATCAGGATCTGGGTTGCCCAGCGCGGCCGGGTCCTTCGCCCGCATCTCGTAGGTGTAGACGATATCGTTGGCCGTGAAAGGCTGCCCATCGTTCCACTTTGCCTCAGGGTTGATCTTTACTGTGAGTTCGGTGTAATCCGCGTTGTATTCGTGACCAGTTGCCAGCCATGGAATGATCTCGCCGGTGGCGTAGTTCGCGTACCACAGATATTCAGTTGAAATCTGCCACCAACCGCCGGCGAATTCGAGACCATTCGGGATGAATGGGTTGAAGCTGTCGAAGACCGAGAAGTTCGTCTGGTCCATGACGATCGCTTCATTGCGGTTGAACGGCATGGTCACGCCATTGACGGTGAATGTGCCGGCGCCGGCGGCCGGCGCGGTGGTTGCAGCTTCGGTCGCCGCTGGCGCTTCGGTTGGGGCAGCTTCGGTTGCCGCCGGCGCTTCGGTCGGGGCTGCAGCGGTGTCCTTGATGACCGGCGGATTGATGACTTCAGCCGGCGCAGAGGTGGCTGCCGGCGCGGCGCTTGGCGCAGCTTGGCACGCAGTGATTAGGATTGCGGCCAATGTGACGAGCGAAAGAAATCCAGTTCTCTTTGAAGACATGGTGTCATCTCCTGGGAATCGTTTATCCAATCTAGTGCGGTATCACGAACGCGATCGAGTTGGGAGACCTGATGACATCACCTCCTCAGAACTATGATTTTGAATTTGCGCTGGCGTCACGCCAACCATTTCTTGTTTGGTTTGTAGCATTTGCAAAATACATTGTCAAATGAATTGCAAGCAGCAGCTCAAACGCGATGGATGTGTTGTTGACGTGAAAGGTGTGGTCACCTTGTCAGCACCGCTTCGATGTCGGCTTTCAAGCTGTCGTAGCTTTGGTAGCCGAGCCGGCTGAACGCGATCTCGCCGCGTGCATCAAGGATGACGATTTGCGGGAAGCCGATGTATTTGTAGCGGCGCTTGACATCGTCATCGAGGCCGGCGGCGTCATATGCTAGAAAATCGACGCGCTTGTCATACTCTCCTTCGAGCCGGCTCACGGCCGGCTTGATCTGTTTGCAGATCGCTCATATCGTCGAGTAGAACTCGATGAGCACTGGTCGCTGCAACGCCGCTGTTTGTGCCGTTGCACTTTGGGTTGCGCGGGGTGGGGCGACGGGCGTTGCGACAGGCGAAGGTGTTGCGGTGCAGGATGCGATGAAGCCGGCGGTGAGCAAAGCGATGAATGCGGTTCGCTTGAGCATCTTTTTCTCCTCGTCGTAAGGGCAACCGGCGTTGTCCATTCGCGCCGGGGCGCCTGCCGGACGCCCCTGTATCGCCAAGACGTTTCAACAGGTTTATATCAATCCGTAGTATTCGTCAATCTCGCGCTGATATGCATGAGCGTCGCCGGCGAGCATTTCGTCTTGTGTCACGCGCCGGCCCAGCGCCGACGACTCCAAAATCGCAAACGCGCATGCCAGATCGCGCAGCCCCTCTTCCCCGCTCGTCTCGGGGTCGCAATGATTTTCAATCGCGCGCAACCAGTCAAGATTCTGAATGGCGTAAGCATCTTCCAAGCCGAGCGGGAAGAATTGTCCGCGCTCGCTCGCGGTCATCTCGTGCTGGAAGGTTTCGACCAGCGGTAATCTCTTGCCGCTGGCCGTCCAAATTTGCCCATTACGCAGCGCACCGCGCTCACCCAGCACTGCTGCACCTCCTTCCACGCCCACGCCGTCCTGACTCATTGCCCATGACCACCACAGTTGCCCGATCGCGCCGCGCACAAATTCCAGCGTCGCAAAATATGTGTCATCTACGTCGGCGTGAACGGTCTGCAGCACATGGCCGGCTTTGTCGCGCAGCACGCGCTCTGGCGCAAACGCCCGCGTGAGCGCGCTCACCGCCGCGATCTCGCCGATCACATAGCGCTGCCAGTGCATCTGATGCACGCCGATGTCGATGCTGCCGCCGCCCCCGCCAAGCAGCTTCTTGTGCCGCCACGGCGTCTCGGCCACCACCTTGTCCGGCGACCAGAACCCACCGAGTGAGCCTGACACTGAGATCAACGGCGCGCCGATCAAACCTGACTTCACCGCCCACGCCGCTGCGCGCACGCCAAGCGCTTGGCGCACATTTTCAAACACGCCAAATGTCAAGCCTTTTGTGCGCGCTCGTTCGACCATCATCCTTGCGGCGCGCACCGAGATGGCAAGCGGCTTTTGCGTGAGCAGGTGCAGGCCGGCGTCGAATGCGGCAAACGCCACCTGATGATGCAGCGCGAGCGTGGTCAGGTCGTTGATCGCGTCGATTGTGTCGCTGGCGATCATCTCGCGATAGTCGCTGAACACACCGACGTCTACGTCATCGTGAATGTCGCTGATGTAGGTGTGTGGCGCGGCCAGCGGGTCGCCGGTGGAGGGGTCAAGCACGGGCGGGCGGGGTGGCGGCCCTTCACCGCGCCGGCGGAACATCAGCGCGTCGTCGATGTTCCTTGCGCACAGCGCCGTGATGCGAAAATTGTCGATGCCAAGTTTGCGCAATTTCAGATAACCCTGCAAATGCGCATTCAGGATGCGGCCACAGCCGACGATGCCGATTCTGATCATATTGCCCTCGTGAATTTCCTCAGCACGAAAACACAAAGGAAAGGTGACAGCCCGCGAAGCGAAGTTGTCGCTCAGCTGATTGACGCTGCGCGACTCTTCCATCGCTGCCTCGTGCTCTTGCATTAAAGCGCATCCGCCGATATGCGACAATCGCATCCGATGCCGTATTCTCAAGATTACATCAAGCGCATGCTGGAGCAATTTGGCGAGTTTCTGCTGGCGCTGAAGGCGCTCATGCGTGAGGACCGACAGGCGGAAGCGCGGGAGCAACTCGACCTGGCCTACAAAGAGGCGCTTGGCCTTGACGCAGAATTTGTGCGCAATGCGCCAGACGACTACCTGATCTTGAGCGCCGGCCACAGCCGCGTTGGCGATCTGGATAAAAGCCTGGTGCTTTCAGATCTGTTGTCACTGGATGGCGACTTGCACGCGCTGGCCGGCGATGAGGAGACTACCGCCATCTGCTATGCGAAGGCGATGAATGTGCTGGCCGAATCCGTGCTGCGTCAGCCGTTCGGTGTGGCAAAGGAGCACATCGAGCGTGTGTCTGAACTGGAGGCGAAGATCGTGCATTTTGACCCGCCCTTTGCCACGCGCGAGCGCATGTTTCGCCTGCACGAGCGCATCGGCCAATTCGCCGCTGCTGAAGATGATCTGTATCACCTGCTTGATTTAAGCGAAGACGATGAAGAGTTCGATGCGCAGGTGTGCGGTCGCGGCATCGCTTTCTACCAGCGCCTGCTGCAACTCAAGGATCACGAGCTCATACTTGGCGGGCTGCCGCGCAGCGAGGTGCAGGAAGGGTTGGAGGCGTTGATGGATCGTGAAGCGTAGATCGCTGCGCGTCAAACGTCATGCACCATCACTTAAAATGCAACGCGAACGCATCGCATTTCACGCATCACTCAGAACCCAAATCTAAGAGCTTGGAACTCAGAACTCAACGAGGCAAATAACGCATGTCCATCACCGTATTACTTGGCGCGCAATGGGGCGACGAGGGCAAGGGTCGCATCACCGACGCGCTGGCGCATGACGCTGATGTTGTAGCCCGCTTCAATGGTGGCGACAACGCCGGCCACTCCATCACCATCGGCGCGCAGGTCGTCAAGCTGCATCTCGTCCCTTCGGGCATCTTCCGCGATAGATGCCTGAACGTCATAGGCAATGGCGTGGTGTTGAACCCGCGCAATTTGCTGAAGGAGATGGCGGAGATTCGCACCGCCGGCATCGAGGTTTCGCCAGAGCGCCTGAAGATCAGCCAGGCCGCGCACATCATCCTGCCCGGTCACATCGCGCTGGATGCGGCGAAGGAAGCGACCGCCGGCGGGCTCGGCACCACCCAGCGCGGCATTGGCTATGCCTACCGTGACAAGGCCGAGCGCATCGGCATCCGCGCCGGCGCCATGGCTGATCCCGAGCGTTTCGCCGACGCGGTGCAGCAACACACCGTTGACGTCAATCGCATCCTGGAGCGTGAATACAACCGCCCCCCCATTGACGCCACCGCGGTGGCTGCGGAATATGCCGGCGCCGCGCAGCAACTCAGGTCCTATCTCGCCAATACCTTCGAGGTGATGCGCGATGCGATCAAGGCGAACAAGCGCATCCTCGCCGAGGGCGCGCAGGCCGTGCTGCTTGATATCGATCATGGCACCTATCCGTTCGTGACATCATCGAATGCGACTATCGGCGGCGTGCTGACCGGCTTGGCCGTGCCGCCGCAAAGCATCGGTCGTGTGGTGGGCGTGGCAAAGGCATTCAGCACGCGGGTTGGCTCTGGCCCTTTTGTCACAGAACTGGAAGGTGAGCTGGCCTTGCGTCTGCGCGGCACGGGCGCGAATCCATGGGATGAGTATGGTTCGACGACGGGCCGGCCGCGCCGCGTCGGATGGATCGATGCTGTTGCACTGCGCTATGCCGTCGAGATGAACGGCATCCAGGAACTGGCGCTGACCAAGCTGGATGTGTTGAGTGGCCTCGACACTCTGCGCATCTGCACCGCATATGTGCATCGTGGCGAAATGCTAGGCACCTTCCCGCAGGATTCGGAGGTGCTGGCACGATGCACGCCGCGATATGTCGATGTGGCCGGCTGGAGCGAAGACGTGCAGGGTGTGCGGCATTTCGATGACCTGCCGGCGAATGCGCGCAACTTTATCGCGCAGATCGAACAGTGCACTGGCGCACGCGTGTCCATCGCCAGCGTCGGGCCGGAGCGCGACCAGTTGATCGTGCACTGATCCATCGCCAGCGTTGGGTCAATTGTTGAACACGTTCGTCAATCGGACGTGTTCCTCTTTTTTTCTTGAAGCGTCGCCGCCGTTTGGCGGACGCGTTGGTGCAATGCATGTCAGCGCAACATCCGTCGCTTTGCCATTGACGGCGCGCATTGCGCGGGATACACCTCTTTGT
>JBDHWI010000121.1:0-12226 GCA_039810125.1 Thermoflexales bacterium
CTGCGAGGGTGGTTGGTGTGGTTGAAGTGTTTGATGTGGTTGATGTCATGGCTCTGCGCCTGAGATTTCTTATGAGATTGAACGGCAGTTCGAATGAGAAATGGGTGTCATCACCATCCTGAACGGGGTTCCCAATCGAGGTCATGCCGTTGATTGTAAAAAAGAATACGGGCAACCGAATCGGCTGCCCGTATGACATCACCCTGACTGAGTGTCTACTGCCTACGGCAGATATACCAGCGGGTTCTGCGGCACACCACCGTAGCGAATCTCAAAGTGGGTGTGCGGGCCAGTGCTATTGCCGGTGCTGCCCATCGCGCCAATGACCTGGCCGCGCGCCACCGCCTGCCCAGGATCAACATACCACTGGCTAAGATGGGCATAGAGCGTGGAGAAGCCATTGCCATGATCGATCTGCACCATGAAGCCGTAGCCGGCGTTGCTCCAGCCAGCGTAGCTGACATACCCGCCATCGGCAGCAGCCACTGGAATGCCAACGGCATTGGCGATGTCGATGGCGCGATGGCCATACCAAAAACCCTGCGAGATGTAGCCATTTGTCGGCCAACCGAAGGTGCCGCCGGCAGCGAAATTGGGAGCGGGGCCGCTGTAGCTTGTGCCGGCTTTGGGTGCAGCCCGGCTGCTCTGGCGAGACGATTCCACCACCTTTGCCACAAAGGGTTTGACGCCGCCAGGGATGACGATCTGCTGGCCTGGCAGCAGGTTTGCGCCGGCGCTCAGGTTGTTCAGTGGCGAGGCAATGATGTCATCAACCTTCGCCTTGAATTTACTGGAGATGGACGAGAGCGTGTCGTCGGCTTGCACGGAATACCACACGCCATCCACCGGCAGGATGTTCAGCTGCTGGCCAACCTTCAGCACGTCAGGGTTGTCTTCGACTTCGCGGTTCGACCAGACGATGGTGGTGGGCAGCAGTCCGAAGTGCTGGGCGATGGTTTCAACGTTGTCGCCGGCCTGCACCGTATAGGTGATGATGCTGCTGCGCATGGTGACCGGCTTCTGCGAATCCAGCACCACGTTGCGCACGATGACCGAATCATCGCCCTCAGTCACGCCGGCGGGCTGGAAGCTGGTGAAGAACCGGCCGCCGCCTGGATTCACGATCACCGGCGAGCGCGGAGTGGCTTGCATGCTCGGCAGCGCCGGCGCGCCGTTTGCAGCATTGCGCGAGCGCGACACCGCGCCCAAACCCAATCCCGCCAGCACGATGGCAAGCACGAGCACCAGCACGATGGCGGCGTGAGCGGTGAAACGCCCCACGACCACAAGGATGCGAAAGCGCGCCTCCTCTGACTGAAAGAAATCGCGCGACGCATCCAGCGTCTTGAGCGCCTGATCGCGCGCGGCTTGCACCACGGCCTGCGTGCGCTGGGTGAGCGCGCCGCGCGGCTCCTGCGAATTTGAATTCATGCTAGATGATTGCGATGCGCCGGCAAACGAGATCGCCGGCGCTTTGACAGCGGCACATTCTACCGCCCCGGCAACAGCGACCACGGGTTGACTGCGGAGTTGCCATAGCGTATTTCGTAGTGCAGGTGCGGGCCGGTGGAACGCCCCACCGAGCCGACGGCGGCGATGACCGCGCCCTTTTGCACCTGCTGGCCGCAACTCACGTAGAGTTGGCTGGCGTGCGCATATAGCGTGACATAGCCATTGCCGTGATCCAGCACAACATATTGGCCATAGCCAACCGGCTGGCCGGCGGCATTCAGCGAATAGCCGGCGTAGGTCACCGTGCCAGCGTCGGATGCGTAGATTGGCTCACCCAGCCGGCCGGCGATGTCCAAGCCGGGATGCACGCCGCTGAAGTTATAGCCTGACAGATAATGCCGATTGGCTGGGAAGATGAAGTTGCCGCTGCCCAGGGTGGGGATGGCGACCTCGCCACAACGACCGACGCGATACACCTTCACACCAGCAGTGGTGCGCCGCACCTCCACCGGTTTTGGCAATTGCCACCGCACCGTCTCGCGCTGCCCGCCCGGCACATAGATCACCTGCCCAACCAGCAGGGGCTGATTCAGGCCGGTGAGCTTGTTGATCGGCTCGCCGGCGATGATCTCCGGTTTGACCTCGAAGCGCCGCGCGATGCCATCAATGGTATCGCCCTGCTCTGCCGCGATGATCAAGCCGTCTTGCGGCGGAATGAGCAGTTGCTGACCGATGCTGATGAGATCGGGGTTGTCCTTGAGCGTGGTGTAGTTCGACCACAATACCGTCTCGGGGCGCAGGCCAAACTTGAGCGCGATGCCGAAGAGCGTGTCGCCGGCGATGACGTTGTAGTTCATCAACTCGCGCGGGCGCACAGCGGCGCCGGCGTCGCTGCCGCCCAGCACAAAATCGCGCTGGATCACTTCGGAGTTGGCCGAGTTGAACTCGCCGATCACCAGTGGTTCCTGGGTGGCCGGCAGGCCGGGCAGCGCCGCAGGACCAGAGGCGGGCAAGCCGGCAACATTTGGCTGATCAGCATTCGATGCCGACGATGGCTGAATCAGGCGCGTCGTCGCCAGAATGGCAGCCCCGAGCAGGATGAAAAAGACAAAAACGTGCGTCAGGTAGCGCGAGACCCCTGAAACAGAGCGCCCCAATTTTGCCTCTTGCTTTGGCTGAGACTGCACAACATAACGATCACGTTTGGGCATTCGGCGGGATTATACCGATGCGGCCTGAAGTTGCGGTCAGATGAGATCGTCGGGATTGTTCTCGTGCCGGCCCATCTTCTTCGCGTTGAGAGCCTTGCGTTCAGCCGCCGGCGCCTCCATTGTCGCGTCGATAAACTTCTCGTAGAAGCTCTGGTAGTCGGTCGTCTTCACCACCACCGGCATCGGCACAGCATGGCCCATGATGAGCGCCTGCTGCTTGCTGTCGAGCGCAGCCAGCACGCTGCGCAACTGCTGCGCGCCGCTGACGCCGGCGAACACCGCGCTGATGTCCTTCTCGTCGCTCAATGCGCAGGTGATGCGCGTGCCGATCTGCGACATGATCTCGGCGTCGATCTGGCTGGGGCGCTGGTCGACAATCAGCAACGTGACGTTGTATTTGCGCAACTCACGCGCAATGGTGCCGAAGATGGTGAGCTCGGCAATGCCTGGCTCCAGGAACTTGTGGGCCTCCTCGATGGCGATGACGAGCTTATGCGGCCCTTCCCCGCCGCCGCCCTCAGACGCCTCCTTCAAATCGACATAGCGCTTGTGAATGCGGCGCGTGAGGAAGTTGGCGACGAAGACATACGCCGGCAGGTCGTTGCCAAAGCGCCCGAACTCGACGACGACGCTGGTGTGGCGTGTCAGGTGGTTCAGCACCTTTTCGGTGAAGTCGCCGGCGGTCTCTTCTTGAATGAAGCCCATGCGCAACAAGCGTTGCAGCTTGCGTTGCATGGCATAGAACGTGCCCTTTGCGATCTGACCCTTCTCAAACCACTCCTCGATGTCCTCATCACCCTCCTCCGAGAGCAGCTTGAAAATCCACTGCTTCTTGAATGCGCGCTGCAGGGCGAACAGCGCATTCACCTGCACATCGGTGAAGCTCAGCACTTCCTTGAGTTGTTCCAGATCCTCCGGCTCAATCTGGTCGTAGCTGATCTTGAAGCCAAACTCGTAGCCGGCATTGCGCTTGCGCGAGGAATCTTCGTCCAGCGTAACCACAACCACGCGGTTGGAGATGGCGGTGAACTGCTTCAGGCTCTTCAATCTGTTGTTGCCGTCGGCCTTCAGATTCTGGCCATAGTCGTTGTGCATGTCGAAGACCAGCACGCTGGCGAGGTCATGCTTGATCACGCTGGCCAGCAGCGGCACGGTGAGGAAGGTTTTGCCGGTGCCGCTGCGGCCAAATACAGCGCTGCTACGCTCGATAAAACGCGCCAGGTCGAGGTTGATCTCGATCTTGCCAGTCTCGATATCCTCACCGATGCGGTGGACGGCCTTCTCTTTGACCTGAAAGATGTGTTGCACCTCTTCAGGTGTAGCGCGAAAAGCGTGGGTGAAGTGCGCCGGCACCGTCTTCACCGGCTTCACCTCGCCGCGCTCATCTTCCACCAGCATCGGCTTGACATCCAGCACGCCAAACACAGCGGTGCCGCGATAGACCTTGTTGATGAAGTCATCGTCCGCCGGCGGCATCTTCGACACCGCCGGATCGGATGAATCGAGGCGAATGTCGGTGACCAGGCCGAAGAACTTGCGATTGGTCTGCCCCTTGACCGTGACGTATGAGCCGACGGTGACACCTTCGATCAGGGTGTCGCGATTGAGTTTGACTTGAATGCCCTCGGTGAGCGAGCCGCCCACCACCACGCCCAGCTTTTGCAGGTCAGGCGCATCATTCACGCCATCGACGCCAAAGAATTTTTCGGGGAATGCTTGTCCGTTGGTCATCGGTGCTTTTCAGGTAGAAGATCAATGAGCGATGCGGCGAAGCAGATTTTCGAGGCGCATGGCATCCTTCGCCATCAGCCGCGCGAGCTCCTGGCCGCATGAGATGCGATAGGCCTCGCGCTGCGACTCGGGGCGCGCTTCCGCAGCCAGCCGCACGCCGGCGGCAATCAACTCATCGCATGGCGCATCCTTGAAATCGAGGATCAGGCGGAAGAAGTCGAGCCGGCTGGTAAAAGCCATCACCTCAGCATCATCGCACGCTGTCACCAGATCGAGCGTGATGGGCGGTTGCGGCGGCAGCGCATGACGCACGCGCACTTGACCCTCAAAGTCATCGCGATAGCCCACGCTCAACACCGCCGCCTCCACTGGCACGCGCCGGTCGCGCTGCCACTGAATGTCCTCCTCACGCACATCGTCGGCCACCGAGAGCAGCTTGGTCGTGCCATCGTCCTGCACTTCGATGTTGTAGATCAGGCCGTAAAGCGTGGCGTTGCGATACTGAATGCTCGTCTTCACCAGTGAGCCGAAGATCGGCACATCGCTTTTGTTCACGCGGCAGCCAAACACAAACGTGCGGGTATCCGCCTTGAGGATTTTGCCAACGGTTGTCATGATGCTCGAACAGAAGTTCGATGCGATTATAGCCAGCATCTTTGCTAACATGACGAGCATGGCAGACACCTTTGATGCAATCGTGATCGGCGCCGGCGTGATGGGTAGCGCGGCGGCATACCATCTGGCAAAGCAGGGCCGGCGCATACTGCTGCTCGAACAGTTTCAAATCGGCCACACTCGCGCCAGCTCACACGGCGAATCACGCATCTTTCGCTTCGCGTATGACAACCCTGAATACGCCCGGCTGGCCATGCAGTGCAAGCCGATGTGGCGCGCGCTGGAGCGCGAGGCCGGCGAAACGCTGCTGCTCGACTCCGATCAACTTGACCTGACCGATGAGCCGGCGCGCCATCACGACGTGCGTGCCGTCGCCAACACCCTTGCACAGATCGGCGCAGCCTTCGAGCAACTTGATGCCGCGCAGATGCGCCAGCGTTACCCGCAATGGCGACTGGGCGATGCAGCGCTGGCGGTGCGCTCGCCGGACTCCGGCATCCTGCGTGCCACGCGCTGCGTGCAGGTGATGGTGTCACTGGCCGCCCAACACGGCGCAACCCTTCGCGAGAATGAGGCAGTGACAAAGATCGAGGCCGCCGGCGATGGGGTGAGCGTGACGACAGCGAAGGGGGTGTATCGCGCGCGCAAACTCGTCATCGCCGGCGGCGCTTGGCTGAATGACCTGCTCGCGCACATCGACCTGGCGCTGCCCTTGAAGGTGACACAGGAGCAGGTCGTCTATTTCAAGCCTGCCGCAAATGAAGCTGCGTTCGAGCGCGGCGCATTCCCTATTTTCATTCACTGGCGCAGCCAGGATGTAGGCTATGGCTTCCCGATCATCGGCGCGCGCGGCGTGAAAATCGGCTTCCATCACGACCACTACCAGATCGACCCAAACAGCGAGCGCGCGCCACGCGAGGCAGTGACACAGCGGTTGCTGGCGTATGCACGGCGCTACCTGCCCGATGCCGCCGGCGCGCCATTCGAGCCAACGACCTGCCTTTACACGACGACGCCGGATGAAGATTTCGTGGTGGATGTTGCGCCGGCGCACCCGAACATTCTGGTCAGTTCATCGTGCAGCGGGCACGGCTTCAAGTTTGGCATCGGCATTGGCCGCGCACTGGCTGACCTCGCAATGCACGGCCAGACCGACATGCACATCGGCCACATCCGTTGGCGGGATTTTTGAACTGAAAGAGGATCGATGCAGAGTTGCAACTTACGCGATGTTTTTCTCGATCAGGTAGTACAGAAAATCGATGTTGCCGGGCGACTGACCGAAATCGGTGAGCATGGCTGCACACTCGGCGCGATGCTGCTGGCCGTGCAGGACTACCTGCAACAGTGAGTGGCCGACCGTGTTGGCGCGCTCCTGGCCGGCCAGGCTCTTGTAGGTCACAGTCTCGTCTAGACTCTCGTCGCTGAGGCCGGCGACATACGCGCGCAGTCGATCCTCTTCCGTCGCCCAGCGCAGAATCAGCGCCGACAAATTGGGAAACTCGCGCTCGCTGGGGAACGCCGTCGGCGACACGCCCTGTTGCAAACGCATCCGCCATGCCCACTCTGCGCCCATGGCGTGAACGAGTGTGCCGCGCAGGCTGCCGGCGCTGAAGCCGGCCGGCTGCGGCGCGACGAACTGTCCATCGCTCAGCTTCGCCGCCTTGTCAAGGATCTTTTTGGTCGCCCAGTAGTGAAATTCGATCAGGAGTTCGATATCGCGCTTGTGCATGGCAGGGAAGTGTAATGCACGCGCATGCACGCCTGGGTTGATTGCCATGTATAGTCGCCACATTCATGGCTTCGAAGTCACTGCCTGTGGAGAGTGCAGCGCCGGCGGCGCAGACGCGCACCATTCCCCTCGATGCGCTGATCGCCCTGCTCGTCCTCTACGTGCTGTGGGGATCAACCTATCTCGGCATCAAGGTTGCGCTGATCAGCTTCCCGCCGTTTTTGATGGGCGGGTTGCGCTTCATACTCGCCGGCGGGTGCATGTTTGCCTTCCTCTGGTTGCGCCGCACTCCCATGCCCACCCGCCGGCAATGGCTGCACTCAGCCATCTTTGGCGGCTTGCTCATCGTCGGCGGCAATGGCATGGTCGCCTTCGCCGAGCAATACGTCTCCTCCAGCCTGACCGCTGCCGTGCTGGCATCGTCACCCATCGCCTTCGCCATTTTCTCCGGCCTGTTTGGCAAGTGGCCGCATCGCATCGAGTGGATCGGCATCGCGATTGGCTTCGCCGGCGTGCTGCTGCTGAATGCACAGGGTGAATTGCGCGGCCAGCCGCTCGGCGCCATCGCGCTGTTGATCGGCACATTGAGCTGGGCGTTTGGCTCGGTGCTGGGTCGCGAGAAGCTGAGCCTGCCCAGCGGCGCGATGATGTCCGCAACAGAGATGCTGATGGGTGGGCCGATGCTGCTGGCCGCCGGCCTGCTGCGCGGTGAGCATCTGCCGGCCCAGTTTGCGCCAGAGGCATTGGCCGGCTTCGTCTTCCTCTTCTTCGCCGCCATCGTTGGCTTCACGTCATACAACCTCGTGCTGCACAAATTGCGGCCGGCGCTCGCATCGAGCTACTCGTACGTCAATCCAGTGGTGGCGCTGATCCTCGGCGTGGTGCTGCTCGGTGAAAGCGTGACACCACTCAGCCTGCTCGCCATCGGCATCATCGTCGCCGGCGTCGCCTTCATCACCCTTGCCAAACGCAAATGACCAGCCACAGCCATCACATCGCCACGACCAAGGCAATGGCGTGGTCGCGCTCGTGTGAAAGGGAGATCGACCACTGCGCGAGTTGAAGCTGCTGCGCAAGCTGCGCGGCCCGGCCATGCAGGCGCACCGCCGGCTTGCCACGCGCATCGTTCACCACCTCAGCCTCATGCCACGCAATGCCTTGCTGTGAAAGCGTCCTTATGCCGACGCCGAGCGCCTTCGATACCGCCTCTTTTGCGGCAAAGCGCGCTGCCAGCGCCCCGATGCGCCCCTGGCAATACACCAATTCATCCACGGTGTATACGCGCCCAAGAAAACGATCCCCATGGCGCACAATGGCCTCCTGCACGCGATGGACGGAGATGATGTCGACGCCGGTGGTCAGCATGGGAGTTTGGAATTCCAAGTTCAGAGTTCCGAGTGATGAGTAACGCCGATCCTTGCAACTCGGCGCTCAGAACTCATCACTCAGAGCGAGGCGCTGCTCACGCGCCGGCGGTTGCCAGCACAAAGTTGTCGGGGTCGAGCCACGTCTGTGCCACACGCTGGATGTCTGCCACGGTGATGGCGCGAACACGATCCTCATAGCTCAACATCCAGTCCAGCCCGCGCTTGTAACGCACCATGTTCAGGATCTGGCCGGCGATGCCTTCATTCGTCTCAAGCTGCAGCGGCTGCACACCGATGAAATACGACTGGTTGTCGTCCAGTTCTGAAGGCTTCACCTTGCGATCGCGCATGCGCCGCACCTCCTGCAGCGCGATCTCGATCACGCGGTTGACTGTGCCAGGGTTGGTGCCGGCATAGATATTCCACGACCCTGGCCCCAATCCACCTTCGAAGCGACTGCCGATGTAATACACCAGGCCCTCTTCCTTGCGCACGCTCTCGCCCAGCCGGCCATACATGCCAAACTGTCCGAGGATGCTGTTCATCATCACGCAGGGCGTCCAATCGGGGTCAAATTGCGAGGGGCCGGGAAATCCGAAGGCGAGGTTGCTCTGGCTCTTGCCGGGCATCGTCACATGTTTGCGCGGCTGGCCTGTGATCTTTGGTGCGTCGGGCAAGGCGGATCGGGCGGGCCGGCGATTTTCCCAATCCCCAAACTGGGCAGCAATGATGTCGCGAGCAGCTTCAGCTTTCACCGCGCCGGTGACGACGAACACCATGTCTTGCGGCGCGTAATAGCCACGATGGAAATCCCGCACGTCGTCCAGCGTGATCGCCTTCGCAGTCTCGGGATAGCCATCAGTCGAGTAGTGATATGGGTGATTTTCAGGGTAGCACAATTCCGCAAACGACAAGCCGCACATTGCGCGCGTGCTGTTGGTGCGCTCCTGCAGGCCGGTCAGCCATTCGGCGCGCTCCTTCTCCACTTCGGCTTCAGGAAAGGTGGGCCGGCGAATGACATCACCGAGCAAATCCATCATGTGCGGCAGGTCTTCGCTCAGGCTCTTACTATAGAAGCCGGTGGTGAACATGCCGCCACTTACGCTCAAATTCGCGCCGATGGACTCGGTTTGTTCGAAGATCTGCTCGTAGCTGTGGTGTTGTGTGCCGCGCGTCAGGCAATCGGCAACAAAGCCGGCGAGGCCGCGCTTCTCGCCCGGCTCGTCCAGTGCGCCGGCGATCAGATAGCCGCTGACCACCGCCGCCGGGCTGTTGAAGTTTTCGTAGGCAAAGATGCGAATGCCGTTGGTCAGTTCGAATTGCGCAATGTTGGCGCTGCATGGCACAGATGGCGCAACGGCTGTGGCCCTGCGCGGGGCCGGCTTTCGGGTGCGGACTGCCATCATGCCTGCCCTCCCTGCGCCAGATAATACCCAACCGTGACGTTGTCGCGGGTGAGATAGATTTGCGCCACACGCTGCACATCCGCCGGCGTCACCTGCGCCAGCCGATCCAGAAACGTGGTGAACCAGGTGTGGTCGGCGACGATCTCGCTAAAGCCCAGCCAGAACGCCTGATTCGTCACCGTCTCGGTGCCGAAGGCGACCTGCGCGCGGGTTTGCTTGAGCGCCTTGTCCAGTTCGGCCTGCGAGATGGGTTCGCGCTGGATGCGCTCAATCTCATCCCACAATTTGCGCTCGACGTCGTTGATGCTCTTGCCCGGCATCACAGTTGCGCCAAGCGAATACAAAAACGGATCGAGCGTGGGCAGCACGCCGCCGCCGGCATCCGCCGCAAAGCCGGTGTCGACCAGCGCTTTGCTCAGCCGGCTGCTGCGGTTGCTGGTTCCGCCGCCAAAGAACGACAGCCCGCTCGCGCCGCACAGCACTGAATCCAGCGCGACGAGAGGCATGTAGTCGGCGTGCGTCGCATTCGGCGCATGAAACGCCAGCGCGAGGTAGTTCGTCTCGCCCTCGCCCTTCACAATCACGCGGCGCTCGCCCTTTTGCGCCGGCTCAGTCGTGGCCAATTGGTCGATGCGCACAGATGGCTTGAGCTTGCCATAGCGCTTTTCGATTTTCGCGAGCATCTCGCGCGTGTCAAAATCGCCGGCAACCGCGACGATGGCATTGTTCGGCGCATAGTAATTTTTGTAATGCGTAAAGAGGTCGTCGCGCGTCATCGTCTCCAGGTCGCGCATGTGGCCGATCACTTCATGCCCATACGGGTGTGCCTTGAACGCGGTGGCCTGTACGTCTTCGTAGAGCCGGAAGCCCGGGCTGTTCTCGTTGCCTTGCCGCTCATTGATAATCACGACGCGCTCGCTGTTCACTTCTTTTGGATCGAAACGCGAGTTCACCATGCGGTCGGCTTCCAGTTCGATGGCGAGGTCGATCTTGTTCGAGGGCATCGTCTCGTAATACGCGGTGAAGTCGATCCAGGTGAAGGCATTGCGCACGCCGCCATCGCGGCTGACGAGCCGGTCGAGGTCGGCTTCGGTGTATTTCTGGGTGCCTTTGAACATCATGTGCTCGACCCAGTGCGAGATGCCGGTGATGCCAGCGTGCTCGTTGCGCGAGCCGACGCGATACCACACGCAGAACGCCGTGACCGGCGAGGTGTGCATCTCCTTCGCGATCACCGTCAGGCCGTTGGGCAGCGTGGCGCGGGTGATGCCGTTGTCGAAACGCTTGATTTTCGTGCGCGCCGGCGGTTTGGTGGTTGTGATCTTTCCGTTTTTGCTTGGCATGGGAATGGACAAACTTTACCGCAAGTTCAATGTGCAAACGTCACATCTGAATAGGACAGTAGTTTTCGTAGAGGTTATCGAGATTTGAAGAAATCATGGTCTCTTTACCACGACCTCTTTACCTATCAAAGCATGGGGAGTGAGCTTCCCCGGAAAGAGTGGGCACGCAGATAAGATAGGACGGAAGTGATGAATACGGTGAATACACGAAAGCGATACCCGAAAGCCTTCAAAGAAGAAGCGGTGCGATTGTCGTATAGCAGCGGCAAGACGGTGGCACAACAGGCCACGATCTCGGCATCGCCGAGAACCAACTGTATGCCTGGCGACGGGCGGCGCGTGATCGAGGGGCGCAGGCGTTTCCTGGCAACGGCCGAGCACGTGACGCCGAACTAGCGGAATGGAAGCGGCGTGCGTTACGAGCCAAGCAGGAGCGTGATGTGCTAAAAAAGGCGCTGCACATCTTCACGCCGATGTGCGCCACCTGGGCTGATCGTGCATTCGGATCGGGGCAGCCAGTATGCCAGTCAGGGTCATCGTGAACTGCTCGACGGACTCGGATTTCTGCACAGCATGAGTCGCAAAGGTAACTGCTACGACAATGCCATGATGGGAAGTTTCTTCAGCTCGCTCAAAATTGAAGAGGCTGACCGAGATGACAAGGAGGTATATCTGACTCGCGCGATTGCGCACACACAACTGTTTGATTACATCGAGACCTTCTACAATCGCCAAAATCGCCAACGGCTACATTCGTCGCTGGGCGACCTGTCCCCAGCCAATTTCGAGGCAGCGGCAGTCGCCTTACTGCCTTAACTTTGTCTCCACCTTTCTAGGGGAAGCTCAAATCTCTAATCTCCAATCTCTAGTAGCCTCTGCCTACCCCGCGATAGGTGAAGCCGAGCTTGTCCATCACCATCGGGTCGTAGAGATTGCGGCCATCCACGATCACCGGCTTGCGCATGATTTGCTTCATGCGCTCCAGGTCGAGGTTCTTGAACTCGTTCCACTCGGTCGCCAGCACCAGCGCGTCGCAGCCCTGCGCGGTCTCGTAGGCGTCCTCGCACAGATGCACGCTCTGCAACATGCGCGCGGCATTTTCCATGGCGACAGGGTCATAGGCCTTCACGCACGCGCCGTCAGCCTGCAACATGCGAATGATGTCGATCGGCTGGCTCTCGCGGATGTCGTCGGTGTTGGCCTTGAACGCCAGCCCCAGCACGCCGACGGTCTTGCCCTCGAGCCGGTTGAGCTGCGTGCCATGATTGCCGACGAGGTGGCGCACCTTCTGCACGATGCTGCGGCGCGCGTCGGTGTTGATCTGCATCACGGCTTCGAGCAATTGCGGGTGCTTGCCCTGCACGTTCGC
>JBDHWI010000122.1:0-11997 GCA_039810125.1 Thermoflexales bacterium
CCACTTCACGTCACCACCCTTCACCTGCCCGACTCGCGCTTTGCCGCTGCGATGTTCACCGCAAACAAGATGACAAGGCCGACGACGAAGAAAATGACGACCGAGAGGATGGCCGGCCGCAGGCTGCCGACGACCTGATTCACAAACGCAAACAGGAAGGGTCCCATCCACGACGTGCCGCGCTCGCTGATCTCATAGATCGAGAAGAACTCGGCTTCCTTATCCTTCGGCACCATCTGCGAGAACAAGCTGCGGCTGAGCGCCTGCGAGCCACCCATCACGATGGCGATGAACGCGCCAAGCACCCAGAACTCCAGCTCCGCGCGCGGCATCCCCAGCGCCGTGACGGTGTCGAAATCCCGCATGCCAAGGAAGGCATAGATCACGACGGCGGTCCAGATGAACAGGCTGATGACGAGGGCGCGCTTGCTGCCGGCGCGGCCGGCGAGCCAGCCAAAGAACAGCGCGCCGAAGAACGCCATGAACTGGATCATCAGAATCACCATCGTCAGCCGCGCAGTGGGGATGCCAATGCCGCCACGCGCCGGCGGCGCCGCTGCGAACACCGCCGCCACGCCGATCACGGTCTGGATGCCATCGTTGTAGATCAAATATGCCGTGAGGAACTTCACCGTCTCCGGCAGGGTGCGGCGCTTGCGCATCAGAAAGATGATGATCATCACGATCGGCCCCAGCAGCGCGAGGAAAATCCACTCCACCGGCAACCCCAGCAACGTGACGATGGGCAACAAAATCAGCACCAGCAGCGGCGAGAGCAACAGCGAGGCGACAGTGCGCGCCGGCGTCTCCATCGTCACGCTGAGTTGCTTGAAAGCGATGCTGAGCAGGTTCTCGCCGGCCGGCAGCTCGCGCGCGTGGTGGCGCTGTCGCAGCGTCCGCCACGTCCAGAACGACCAGCCCAGCCACCACGCGCCGGCGCTCGCAAGGTTGATGCGCACTGCCAAACCGCTCTCGATGCCGATGCGATCGCGCATGAGATAGAGGATGAGGTTGAGCAGCAGCAGCAATCCACCGCCGAGATAGCCCATCGCCCAGCCAAATGACGACACGCGGTCGCGCTGGTCTTCGCTGGCAATGTCGGGCAGGTAGCTGTTGTAGAACACAATCGACGCGCCAAAGGCCAGATTGATGATGATGAACAGCACCCCGCCCAGCCACCACAGGTCGCCTTGCACGAAGAACAAGGCGATGGTGCAGACGGCGCCGACGGTGGCGAACAACTGCATCATCTGCTTGCGGCGATGCGAATAATCGGCAATCGCGCCGAGGATGGGCAGAAAGCCGGCCTGAAACACCACTGAGAACGCAATGCAGTACGGCAGAAAGGAATCCGGCGCCATCGGCAAGCCGAGGAAACGCGCCACGCCGTCCGGGCTGGCCTTCGCCGCCGCCTCCACCAACGCCGCCAGATATGGGCCGAGGAACACCACTGCGACGGTGGTGCTGAAGGCGCTGTTGGCCCAGTCATACATGGCCCAGCCGCGAATTTCGCGCTTGTCGTTGATGGGATGTGTTGTGGATGGGGTTGTCACGTTGGAGGGCAGTTTACGGGGAGTTGCGGAAAACAAAAATGGCGCAAGCGTTGCGCTTGCGCTCCCCTCAATCCTGCTCGACCCCGCTCAGACACAAATATGCGCACAAGCGCGCCTTCACGGATTCGCCAGCGTGTAATCGAACGTATAGAAGTGTTGGCCGCCGGCGATGTCGATCGTCATCTCGCCGGCAAGCCCCGCCAATTCGTCCGTCCCTGAATCCGGCACCACGCGAATGGTGAGGGATGATGCGCCACGGGCCAGCGTGCCGCTGTGTTGCAGCACAAAACTGCCGCGCCGGCCCTGCAGCGCGCCGGTGACGCGCTCGATGGCAACGTAGCCGGCGCTATCGGCCACCGGCGTGCCAGCGCTTAGCATCGCGCCCTTGCTCACCGCCTCCAGGTCGCCGTGGAACTGCTTGTCGATGGCAAACCGGCTCAGCACAATCCCATCTGGCGCGCTGTCATTTGCCTCTGGGGTAAGTTGGACGTCGAAGGCGCCGGCGGCATGGGTGGTCATGGTTCACCTTGAAGATGCAGCGCGAACACCACGCCGCATCGCCGATATTACCATCGCCGCTTGCGCTTTCGACAATTTTTCAGCCCTGCGGAAAAACTGGACTACAATCCGCATCGTCATGCAAATGTTGACGCAATGTTGCGCTTGTTGCCTGTGTTCTCACACGATCACGCCGTGACGTCGGCATCTGCATCTCACTTTCATTTCATCCAACATACCGCGCCGGCCAGCGCGGTTTTTGTTTTCATTGCAAGACTGCCAGGTTTGAAAAGACATGAGCGACCTTGATCTCAACCAGCTCGCAGCGCGACTGCATCAGCTGCAGCACAGCAGCCGGCGCACGCTGCCCAACAAGGCGCACGCCACACGCTTCCTTGACGAGACGCTGGAGCTGATTTTCCCGAACATCGTCGGCGATGCCGATCCCTGCACGTCGTACGATCTGCGCTGCCGGATCGAGCGCGCGGAAGAGGCAGTCGAGATTGCGCTGGCGCCATTGCAGCCGGCGGACCGCAACCACGCCAACGACGTGGTGCATCTCTTCTTCCATCACCGCCTGCCCGATCTGATCGATCAATTGTGGCTCGATGCGCAGGCCATCTTCGAGGGCGATCCAGCGGCGCGCAGCATTGAGGAAGTCGTCAGCACATACCCCGGCATGCTCGCCATCGCCATCTATCGCATCGCGCATCAATTCCGGCTGATGGATGTACCGGTGTTCCCGCGCATGTTGACTGAGATCGGGCATCAGCGCACCGGCGTCGACATTCACCCGGGCGCGCGCATCGGCCAATCGTTTTGCATCGATCATGGCACCGGCATCGTGATCGGCGAGACGGCCGATCTGGGTAATCATGTCAAGTTGTATCAGGGCGTCACGCTTGGCGCGCTGAGTGTGGCGAAGGAGCTTGCATCGACCAAGCGCCATCCCACCATCGAGGATCATGTGGTGATCTACGCCAACGCCACCATCCTGGGCGGCGAGACGGTGATCGGGCATCACAGCATCATCGGCGGCAACGTGTGGCTGACCGAGGGCGTGCCGGCGTATTCGATGGTGTATCACAAGAGTGATGTGAAGGTGAAACAACGCGAGGATGTGGGCGCCGACACCGAGTTGCTGCGCTGGTATCCGAGCATCTGAATTCACCTTTTTACAGGGAGCAATCAAAAAGATGAAGTACAACAACATACTGGAGACGATCGGCAACACCCCGCATGTGCGCATCAACCGGCTGTTTGGCAACACGCACGAGATATGGATGAAGCTGGAGCGCGCAAACCCAGGCGGCAGCATCAAGGATCGCATCGCGCTGTCAATGATCGAGGACGCCGAACAGCGCGGCGTAATCAACAAGGACACCACCATCATCGAGCCGACCAGCGGCAACACCGGCATCGGCCTGGCGCTGGTATGCGCGGTGAAGGGCTACAAACTCGTGCTGGTGATGCCCGAATCGATGAGCATCGAGCGGCGCAAGTTGATGTCGGCCTACGGCGCAACCTTCGACCTGACGCCGCGCGAGAAAGGCATGAATGGCGCGATTGCCCGCGCGCAGGAATTGCAGGCCGGCACGCCAAACTCATGGATTCCGCAGCAGTTCGAGAACCCCGCCAATGTTGAGGTGCACCAGCGCACCACGGCGCAGGAGATTCTGCGCGACTTTCCCGAAGGGCTGGACTATGTCATCACCGGCGTCGGCACCGGCGGCCATATCACCGGCGTGGCTGAGGTCCTGAAGCCAAAGTTCCCGAATCTGAAAGTGCTTGCGGTCGAGCCGGCGACCTCAGCAGTCATCAGTGGCGGCCAACCCGGCCCGCATCCGCTTCAAGGGCTCGGCGCCGGCTTCATCCCCGTCAACCTGCACATGGACGCCATCGACGGCGCGATCCAGGTGACCAAGGAGGAGGCATACGAAATGGCGGTGCGCTGCCCGAAGGAAGAGGGCATCCTGGTCGGCATCTCATCCGGCGCGGCGCTGGCCGCCGTGCGCAAGAAGCTGGCCGAGATCCCCGCCGGCAGCCGCGTGCTGACCTTCTGCTTCGACACCGGCGAGCGCTATCTTTCGATTGAAGGTCTGTTCGGCTAATCAAGCAAACCTGACAGGTCTGCATGGCCTGTCAGGTTTTTCCATTCGTCATGACCACCGACTGGCACGAGTCCGAAGCACAGCCCTACATCTGCCACAGAGCATCGCAACCCATCATCATCGATGGAGACCTGAGCAAGCCGGCGTGGCGGAATGCCACGAAGTCGCCGCGCTTCGTGGACATGATCAGCGGCGCGCCGGGCATGTTCAACACGCAGATGGCCGCGCTGTGGGACGACACAAATCTCTACGTCGCATTCTGGGTCGAAGAGCCATTCGTCGAAGCGCATCTGACCGAGCGTGACAGCACCATCTTTCAGGAGAACGACGTCGAGGTGTTCATCGACGGCGGGGACTGCTACTACGAATTTGAGATCAACGCACTGAACACGGTCTACGAGGTGTTCTTTGTCTGGCAGGATGCCTATCGTCAGAAGTTCAACACGCCGGCCTACGACGTGCATGCGCGCCAGGCGTTCACGTTTGGCGGCAACCACGACCGCGATGCGAAGACGTTCTGGCGCGGCACGCATCCACGCGGGTTGCGCTGGGCGTTCACTGATTGGGACTTCGCCGGCCTGCAAACTGCAGTGAAGATTGACGGCACGTTGAACGACCACCGCGACATCGACCGAGGTTGGACGGTCGAGATCGCATTCCCATGGGCCGGCATGGCCGAACTGGCGCATGGCCGCAGCGTGCCGCCACAAGCCGGCGATGAATGGCGCATCTTCTTCGGTCGCTTCGGCAGGGTCGATGTTGCCGGCAGGCCGGTCAGCACGTCCATGTCGTTCGGTCGCGTCGGCGACACCGACAACCATCTGCCGGAGCGCTTCGCGCGCGTGACATTCGCAGCATAGGAGCAACTGGCGGTTGCTTCCACAACCTGCTCGGCTTTGATCCGCGATCGTAGAAAATCAAAACCCGACCCTTCGACGAGCTCGGGGCCGGGTTTTGTTTACATTGCAACCGTTGCAAGCTACGCCGGCGGCAATGGCGCGGCCGGCGGCGGCGTTGCCGCCGTCAACTCGCGACCCGTGAACTGGCGATAAGCCAGTGTCCACGCCGACGAGTTGAACGCGACAAACAGCGCATTGATGATCGCTGCAACGATGACCACCGCGATGAAAGTAATCACACCCAGCACGATTGTGCCGGCGCCCAGCGTGCCATCGTTGCCCAGGCTGATCACGCTGGTGATGAGGACCGGCGCAAACAGCGCGACCGAGACAATGCCGACCACAAAGCCGATCACAAGCGAGATGATGAACATCAAAATCGCCAGCAGGATGATGTTGCCAAGGTTGGCGCGGAAGATCTCCCAACCCTTGCGAATGCCATCCATGACACCAGTGCCGTCCAGCACGATGGCGCGCTCGCCAAACGTGGATAACGCCGAGGCGATGATGCTGTAGAGCATGGCGATGCAGGCAAACGCGCCGCCGATACATAGCACGGCGAACCCACCGCTGGCCATGCCGGCCGCCTGGCTATCGCTCAGTTGACCGTCGGCGCCGGCAGCAGCCGAAATCATCGCCACGACCGACCCGCCAATCAGCACCGCAACGATGATGGCAAGAATGATGATCGGCAGGGCGAGCAGGATGTTGATGCCGAGCAACCGCCAGAATTTGGCCGCGCCCATGCGCCAGGCCTGGCCGAAGGTGACGCTTCCTTCACGTTCGATTTGATCGACTGCGCCAATCAGGCCGCCGCGCGCGATGATGCTGACAACCCACAGCACGATCGAGATGAGCAGGATCACACAGATCAGGCCGGCAGCGCCGGCGAAGATCAGCCCGCTGTTCTCTTGCAGCATGTCAAAGAAGCGCTGCGTCTCCGGCGACATACCACCCGTGCCTGTGCCGGTTCCGCTGAAACTGCCGCCCGGCATCTGAAAGTTGAAGTTGCCGGCCCCGCCGCTGCCGGAAAGCGCCGCCAGAAAGCCCAGCACCCACAAGACGCGATGTTTGAACGTGATGTTGATTGCGCGTGAAATAGTAGCCCCGATATCCATGTTTGTTCTCCCAACGCACAGCGCCTTTCCGCGCCGCGCATTTATCGCTGAATAACACAAACCAGCGCATAGAAGGTTTTATTGATGCGACTGCAGTGAGAGGCTGCCTTCATCCCAATTGTTGCATCGCCGAATCAACCGTGCAACACCGCGCGCGGACAGTTGGCTGACTTCTCGCCACATCCATTTTGTAGATGCCCTACTCCCATTCGATCGTCGCCGGCGGCTTGGTGGTGATGTCATAGGCCACCCGATTGACGCCCTGCACCTCGTTCACGATGCGGCTGCTGATGCGCGCCAGCACCTCGAACGGGATGCGCGCCCAATCGGCTGTCATGAAGTCATCGGTGGTGACAGCGCGGATGGCAACCACTTCGCTGTAGGTGCGCCCATCGCCCATCACGCCGACGGTGCGCACCGGCAGCAACACCGCAAACGCCTGCGACGTGGCGCGCATCAGCTTGGCGCGGCGCAACTCTTCCTGCAAGATGGCGTCCGCGGCGCGCAATCGCTCCAGCCGCTCCCAGGTGATCTCGCCCAATACACGCACCGCCAGCCCTGGGCCAGGGAAGGGTTGCCGCCACACGATCTCATCCGGCAGCCCCAGCGCACTGCCGACTGCGCGCACCTCATCTTTGAACAAAAAGCGCAGCGGCTCCAGCAACTCGAACTTCATGTCCTTCGGCAAACCGCCGACATTGTGGTGCGTCTTGATCTTCGCCGCGGTCTGGCGCTCCGGCCCGCGGCTCTCTATCACGTCGGGATAGAGCGTGCCCTGGCAAAGCAGTGTCTGGGATTGCAGATTCACGGCTGGCGCAGCATGTGCCACACCCAACGGCGCAACCGGCTCCGCGATGCCCTCCACGACCCGCTCGAAGATGCGGATGAATTTTTCGCCGATGCGCTTGCGTTTCTCCTCAGGATCGGTGACGCCGGCCAATACCTCCAGAAAATCTTCGCTCGCATTCACGGCGATCAGGCGAATGCCTTGCTCGCGCTGAAACGTCTCGACCACCTGTTCGGCTTCGCCCTGGCGCAGCAAGCCGGTATCTACAAACACACAGGTGAGTTGGTCGCCAATAGCCTTGTGCACCAGCGCTGCCGCGACCGATGAATCGACGCCGCCGGACAAGCCGCAGATCACCTGCCGGCGACCCACTTGCGCGCGAATTTTCGCCACGCTCTCGTCGATGATGTTGACAGGCGTCCAGCCGGCATCGCAGCCGCAGATGCCATGCACGAATTGCGCGATGATCTCGCGGCCATGCTCGGTATGGTTCACTTCGGGGTGAAACTGGATCGCATAGAGTTTGCGCGCGGGGTCGGCCATGCCGGCAAAGGGCGAATTGGCGCTGGTGGCGATGGCGTGGAAGCCGGCCGGCAGCGCTTCGATTCGGTCACCGTGGCTCATCCAGACGGAGAAAGGATGAAGGGGCGAGGGGGTGAGGGAGTTTGCAATCTCGCCGGTGGATGCGATGCGGTGCCACAATTCACACGGCATGGTTTCAACGATTGCATGGCCGTATTCGCGATGCGACGAAGGCGCAACATGCCCGCCCAGCGCGTGGGCGAGCAACTGCATGCCATAGCACACGCCCAGCACCGGCACACCGCTCTCCAGCACATAGCCTGGCAGCGCCGGCGCGCCGGCGTCATACACGCTGTTCGGGCCGCCAGACAAAATGAAGCCGGCGGGTTGCATCGCCATCACCTTCTCGCGCGGCGCATCCCACGGGAAGAGTTCGCAATACACATTCGCTTCGCGCACGCGCCGCGCAATCAGCTGGGAAAACTGTGAACCGTAGTCGAGAACGGCAATCGCATTGGGCATGGCGCGATTGTAACAAGGGGAGATCAATGGGTCTGGATGCTAGTCGCCTCCACCAGCCTGGACATCCACTCTCTTGCAAGTGTGCGCCATGCCAGTCCTGCCTTTGATTTCAAATGCGCCGGCCTCCCCGCTGGGGTTGTCAACAAATATGACTTGCGCAAGGCGCTGGGGTTCAAGCATGAAGCGGTTCGACGCAATGGGAATCAACTCGAATCTTGGGTCCTGATTAAACTGCGCAAACAAGCGCTGCCCCTCACATGTGATGATCACATTTGCAGAAGCATCGTACTGATAAACGCCGGCCAATCGCGCCAACGCCTCACCGTCTAGGTTGATGCGCGCCGGTTCAACATAGGGCTTGCCGACCATCGCCGCGGCCAGCTTGAATGCCGGCGCCTCAGGGTCTTTTGACCCTTGATTCGTCAGCACAGCGACAAAGACATGATCGTCCGGCATCCGTATGGCATGACACCGAAAGCCATTGATGCCTCCACCATGCTCACAGATGCGACGCCCCTCATACGCCCCGATCACCCAGCCAAACCCATACCCCGTGTCAGTTCCATCCAAAAGTCGATGAGAGACAAACGCCTGCCGCAGGATCGACTGCTCGAGCAATTGTTCAGAGTCGAGCCCCGCATCCCACTTCGCCAAATCGTCCACTGATGCCGCCAGTGCGCCGGCGGCATGAGGATGCGTCATGCTCAGATAAGGCGCGTTGATATAACCACTTTCAACCTTATCGTAGCCAGAGGCGCGCCGGCGAATGATTCTTTCAGGGCGATCGTAGCAAATCTGCTTCATCCCAAGAGGATCAAAGATGTGGGATTGCAGGAATCGCTCATAGCTCTGTCCGGACACGTTTTCAATGATTGCGCCCAGAAGAACGTACCCAGAGTTGTTATACGACCATCGCTGCCCTGGCGTAAATTGCATGGGCTGATCCTTGAAAAAATCGATCAGTTCCTGCAACGTCAAATCCTTCCTCAACAAGCTGCGCCACTCCAGCATGTCGGTATAACTCCTGATGCCTGAGGTATGCGTGAGCAGGTGCCTAACCGTGATGTTTTCCCCGTGAGTTGGGTAGTCTGGGAAGAATGCCCGGATGGGTTCATCCAACGCAAGTTTGCCCTGCTGCATCAACATCAGGATGGCTGTCGCGGTGAATTGTTTGGTGATCGAACCGAGCCGAAAGACCATATCAGGCTCAATAGGCACACCGAGTTCGAGATTGGCCATGCCAATGCCTTTGCGATAGATCACCGCGCCATCCTTCACGACGATGACGGCTGCCCCAGGCTCATCCGGCTTGTAGGTCTCATGAACGATTGCATCAAACGCATGAATCAATTTGTCGTTCGTAGACATGGACTCCCTCTTGCTTGGAAACTGGCGAAGATCTCATGCGCCCATCTCCAGCGCTTCCCTAATCACCAATCACCAATTTCAGCGCGCCGGCCAGCATGCGAAAGTGCGCCGGCGCTTCACCGAACAGTTCACCCTCGGCTTCCAGAAACATGCGCCCCCCTTCACCCTCGCCTCCTGCACGTCCATCGTGGGATGGGAGAGGGTTGGGATGAGGGAGCAAATCGACCCGCACCTCACGCGCGCGATGCTCGCTCACCTTTGGATGTGACAGATGCGCGCCGCGGTACACCTTCGGGAAGTTCATCGCAAACTCGGCGCGCCCCATTGCCTTGATCAAGATGACGTGAAACAGGCCGTCAAACGGGTCCGCATGCGGCGAGACCAGCATGCCGCCGCCGAAGTAGCGGCCATTGCACACTGCAATCAGGTTGAATTCGTCGTCAATCGCGCGTTCATTTTTGTCCGGCTCGAGCAGCGTGATGCGAGCGCGCTTGTTCTGGTAGCCGGCCAACACTTTGAACACGGTGAAGAAATACGCCGCCGAACCGCCGCGCTTGCCCTGCCGGTTGACCACATCGCTCACTTCGCCGTCGAAGCCGAGGCCGGCGATATTGATGAAGTGTCGCGAAAGCAGTTGGCCGGCGCGCACGAACGACACCGTGCCGACGTCGATGGGACGTGTCCGCCCCGCCTTCAGCATGCCGGCAATGTGGTCGACCTCGTGCGGCAGATTCAAGCCGCGTGCAAAGTCGACGCCCGTGCCACAGGGAATGACCGCGAGCGCCGGCCGGCGCGCGTCGTCCACCGCCATCAAGCCATTCACCACTTCGTTCAGCGTGCCATCGCCGCCGGCGCACACCACGGTGCCGGCGCCGGCATCAGCCGCCAGCCTCGCCAGCGCAGTCGCGTGACCCGGCGCTTCAGTAAATCGCACGTCGAAGTCCAGTCCCTCGGCGCGCAGGTGAGCTTCGATGCCGCTCCAGCGCAGGCCGGTGGCGCCGTTGGCCGAAGCGGGGTTGGCGATGATGCGCATCATTGCGGCGCTGATTCTCGCCGAAATTGCCTTTACCGCAAAAGGGGTTTCACGGGGTAAGAGCGAAAAGAAGGCTTCACCCACGCCTCTTTTCTCTGACCGTGAATGCGCGATGAGGTTCAGCGCGCATTCGCGGCGAGCAGGGTGCCTTCATCCTCTCCGATGGCTGCGCTCACACCCTCACGCAAACTGCGCCATGCGGCGAGCGCCTCGCCGGCAGTTGCCCATCTGAAGCGCAGGACATCGCCGGCGATCACCTGCGCCGCATTCGGCAGATCGGCCTGAATCGCCACCGCGATCACCGGGTAGCCGCCGGTCGGCTGCGCGTCGGCCATCAGCAAGATCGGCCGGCCATCCGGTGGCAACTGCACCACGCCGGCGAAGACGCCCAGCGACGCAATCTCACACCGCTCGCGCATGGATAGCGCCGGCCCATCCAATCGCACACCCATGCGATTCGATGTCGCACTCACGCGCCAGTCCGTTTCAACCAGCAGCGCCTTCGCCGCATCACTCAGCATGTCCGCGTGCGGTCCGGGCAGCAGGCGCACCGCGTTGCCATAGAGGGGTCGCGCGTTTGCCGGCCAGATGCGCCCAGCGATCCTTGCCACATCCACCGCACAGCGGGGCCGGATGACATCCTCCATCTGCAAGGCGCGGCCATGCAAGCCGCCAAAGCCGGCCGCCAAATACGTGCTGCGCGAGCCCAGCGTTGCCGGCGCGTCGATGCCGCCGGCCAGCGCGAGATACGCCCTTGCGCCACTTCGCCGACTTTCAAGCGCAATCTGTGCGCCTGCATTGCAAAATACACTCGTCCACAGCGGCAACGGCTGCCGGTTCAAAGTCGCGCCGAGGTCTGCGCCGGCCACAGCAACCACGCACGGCGCAAGCGCCTCAAACGCTGCACCGAGCGTGATTTCGGCCACTGCTTCCTCTGGCGCGTTGCCGGCAAGCCGGTTGGCAATCTCGCCTGCAATCGCATCCATTGCGCCACTGCGCGGCACGCCGGAACTCTCATGACCCGCGCGGCCCAGGTCTTGCAGGGTGCAAAGCACGCCAGGGTCAATCACCTTCAACATGAGTGGCAATGAAGCGCGCGAAGTCGCCGGCCTGCAACCGCGCCGGCGGTTCGCGCTGTGGGTTGAACAGTTCGAGATCGGTGTGGCCGATCAGGTGCCAGCCGCCAGGCAAGCGCGCGGGATAGATGCCGGTCAAACCGGCGGCGATGGCGACCGCGCCAGCCGGCACTTTTGCGCGCGGCGTGCTGCGGCGCGGCAGATACAGCGCCGGCGGCAACGGGCCGATGTATGGGAAGCCCGGCGCAAATCCGATCATCAACACGCGCCACGCCTGCGCCGTGTGCAGCGCGACGACGTCCCGCGCCGCCATGCCAAGCGACCTCGCAACGTCGATCAAGTCTGGCCCGTCCTCACCGCCATAGCGCGCCGGCACGTCGATGATGCGCGGCTCACCTTCGTCCCACAATTCAATGGCTGCGCTTGCCTCGCGCATGATGCAAAACATCTCCGCCGGCGCGCGTTGCAATGGGTCGTAGCGAAGCAGGACAGAGCGGATGCCAAGCGTGA
>JBDHWI010000123.1:0-11770 GCA_039810125.1 Thermoflexales bacterium
GCCCGTATCGGCCTTTCTCGGGTCCGATGCAGCCACCGCCTTCCGGTTGAGCCGGCGCAACACAGGCCGATCTTTCGCACCGCCCTCGGCCCAGCTCGATTGCTTCGGCACCAGCAGCACGTTGCCGGTGCCGGCGTCCGATGCGCCAAAGACAAACCCAAACGCCGAAAGATGATATGCGTCAGCGCCCGATGGCGTGATCGTCGCCTTCATCAGCGCGTCACCACCTTCGCCGGCTTCGCAATACGCAATCAGTGGATCGTTGCGCCCGGTGTATGTCCAGCCGGCCACGATGTCAGCCTTCACATCGACCTGCGGTGTTTTGATGATGAGGTCGGACAGGTCGGCCAGCTGCCTTAGCGTGTTCACCCGCGTCTCAAACGGCATCTCAAGCGGCAGATTGGTGTCGATCATGCGCTTGTTGCCGATGTCGCGCGCGGTCACCTTTAGCGCCGTGCGTCCGTCGATGCTGATCGTCTCGCTCACTTCGTCAATGCCATACACGCCCACATCGGCCAGCGTCCCGCTCTGCCCCGACTGTAAATACAGCGTGCCGCCGCGCCGCACGTTTGCGTTGTTTGTCAGCGCTCCGTTGCCGCCGGCGACTGGCGGGTTAAGCAGCGTCAGCATCAGTTTGTCTGCGCCGTTCGCCACCTGGTCGAGCGACCACTCATACAGGTAATCGTCGAGCACTGTCTCCAGCGTCGACGCGCTCGACTGCACCTTCGTCGCCGGCGCGCTGTAACCGGCGTTGTTGCCGGCGCAAACCACCACAGTCGGCGAATCACTGCGCATCAGCAGCGTGCCATAGAAGCGAGATTGCGTGATGAAGAAATTGCGCTCGCCGAAGCTCCAGTTCGTGCCTTCCGCATAGGTGAGATAGCAGTCGAACGCCGTGATGAACTCGCTCGATGATGTGCGGCTGAAGCGCGCCGTCAGGTAATACAGCCCGTTTAACCTACTCACGCTCACCGGCATGAGCGTGATGTTGTTCGATTCAGGATCGAGCGGCACCACCGGGCGCAATTGGCTCTCGATGCCGTTCTGGATGCTCCACGTCACTGCGCGCCCGCGCGTCTGGTCGCTGGCAACCACCACAGTGCGGCCACTGGCGCTGTCATAGAACGCGCTGACGAACGCGCAATACTTCGCGTTGCCATACCAGTTGCCAGCGTATGCCTCGGTCAGCGGCATCTGAATCAGCGTGTTGAGCGCGATCACCGTGCTGGCATCGGGCAGCCAGTAGAATTGTAGCGTGCTGAGTGCCGCCGTGAAATCATGCACTCCGACGGTAATTACCACCCCACCGCCATCGGTTGGGCAGACCGCCTCAACCCGACGCACCAGCGTTGACGTGTTCACGAACATCTCACCAAACGCCGGCCCGTGGTTCGACCAGCTCACCGTGACCGGATTGCTCGTGCCTGTCAGTGTCGCGCGCTTCACCTGCACGCCGGCGCCGCTGATGTCCGCGCTGTAGACGCGGATCGTGCCGGCCTCATTCACCAGTCCGTGCCGCATCGTGTTGTATGAAATCGATGTGGCCGACGTGCTGCTGAGCGCATAGTCGGCGTTGTTCGTGGTGTCGAACACGCGCAGGTAGCTTGTGCCGTCCGTGCGGCGAAACGCCGCATAGGCCAGCGCGCCGGATGCGCGCATGACGAACGACGCTGGCAGGTCGGTGTCGAGCAGCGATGCACTAGGTGATGCAAACAGCGCAAACGACAGCAGTTCGTTGCGCGCTTTCACAGAGTGAACCGGCGCGACGATGCTTGCGCGCTCGGCGTTGGTGATGGTGCTGCCGACGTTTCTCATGGCGTTTTGATCAGCTTGATGGTGGCCGTATAAACCGCGCTGCCGCCGTCGAGATTCCTACCTGCCGGCTTTGGTTTGGTCATGTCGACGATGGTGGCGTTGCCCTGGTTCGTGCCGAACTCGTCAATAAATGCCAGCGTGTTGCCGGCCACCGTGCGGTCGAAACGCCACGTGCGCAATTGGCTGTAGCCTGCGTAACCCGACGCCGGCACATAGCGTGCCTTGACCACATACGACCATTCCTCCAACGTGGTGCCGAGCGATTTATAGGTCTTGTTGTTCAGCGATATGCGCACCTGGTCATTTGTGTCCCATGCGCCATCGATGCCGCCATACACGATGTCCAGCTTGAGACCGCCGAGGGTGATGTAGCAGTTTGCCATCGTCTATCTCATTGTGCGTATGCACGGCGAGTGCCGCCGGCAACCACCGGGCCAATCCGGTCATGCACAGCCGCCGCGATCTGCTGCCCATCAACATGCAGTTGCACTTGAAGAGGTTGCTGGCGCTGTGAACTGCGCACGATTTGTCGCGTTGCGCGGCTGCCGCTTTCGCGCGCCGCTGCGCGGTCGTGCGCGTCATCGCCATTGTTCGTCGTGCCGGTCTGTCCACGTCCCTCGTCAGGGTTCAGCATGTGCCGCTCGTCGCCGCCAGCTGCCGCAGCACCCGTCAGCGCCGTGATCACTCCACTCGCACCCTGAACTGCGGCTGCGGTGTCGCGCGCCATGCGCTCCGCTGCGCGCACAGCCGCATCGGCGTAGTCATCAATGCCGTTGGCGAGGCCCTGCACGATCATCTGGCCGTAGTAATGCATCAGCATCGACGGCGAATGGATGTCGAGAAAATCGGCGAACTTACCCAGCGCGCCTTTAATTAGCCCAATCAAAAAGTCCTTGATCTTGTTTCCTGCGTCCACCATGCCCTGGTGGATGCCATCAATGATGTTCTTGCCCAGCGCCAGCATCTTCGGCACTAGGTCGCGCAAGAACTGCAACACCGCGTTGAACTTGCCTTCGAAGGCCTGCCGCAGCGTCTCCAGCGCGCCCTTCGTGTCACCGTTCAACAATTGCATGCCAACTTTCACCACAGCCAGCACGGTATCAACCACCGTCCTCACAATCGTGCTGATGGCGCCGAACACCGTCACGAAGATCGTCTTCAAGATCGGCAGCGCGGCCTGCACGATTGGCGCGAGAGCATTGACTACTGTTGTGATCGTCTGCTGGATCAGCGGCCAGTTCTGCTGGAACCATGCCACGATCTGCCCCGCCACTTCAAGGATGAAGCGGAAGATGGGCACCAGCGGGTCGTTGATGATCGCGACCACGGCTGCGATCACGGTGCCGATCACAGCCTGAATCGCCGGCCAGTTGGCTGAGAACCATTGCACAATTTGCCCAGCCACGCCCATGATGAACTGGAAGGCCGGCGCCAGCGGATCGTTGATGAACGCAACCACCGCGGCAATCACCCGGGCAACCACAACCTGGATCGCCGGCCAGTTGGCCGTGAACCACGCCACCACGCCCTGCACCGCGGTAATGATCTGCGTGACCACGCCCATCACCGTTTCGACCAACTCCGGCGACAGCCCCAACGCCTGCGCGATTAAGGCCGGCGAGCCGCTGCGCAGCGTGGTGATGATCGTCGGCAGCTTGCCGATGGTGGTGATGATGCCTTCCAGGATCGGCGTGGCCATCTCCACGCCTCTCCCAATCGTCGTCGCCATGAACGACGCAAACCCGGCAATGCCGGCCTGCACCTCCGGCGAGCCGAGGAATGTAAGCAGCCCCTGCAGCTTGTCCTTGAGGACTTCGAAAATCGGCGCGCCGATCGTGCGCAGCGTGCCGGCCACCCAGTCCTGCAGGTTCGACATCATCCCCTCGAACGTCTGCGACTGGGCCTGCATCATGCCGCCGTACTTCTTCTGCATCAGTTGAAGCACGACTTCGGTCGCCTGCGGCAAGGGCGACATCAACTGACCGCTCTTCGAAAACTCCAGCCCGAGCTTGGTCAGCTCCTCGCGCGTGGTGATGCCGAGTTCCTGAAACCGGCTGATCACCTCGCCAGTCGCGCCCGACGAGAATTTGCCGATGTAGGCGGCCATCTCCTCGAAGGACACGCCGGCGCCGGACGCTACGTCGCCGGCGATGGTGCGGATCTGCTCCCCCGAAAAGCCAAATTTCTTTGCGGCCTCTGCGGAGTGCAGACCGAAGCCCTGAATAATTTTGTCGGCCTTGACGACTTCGGGCAGTTCAAACGGGGTGCTTGCGCCAAACTTGGCAAGCTCTTCGAGGCGCTTCTTCGCAGCGTCGGTGCTTCCGAGCAGCACTGCAAACTGGGTCTGATAGCGCTCAAATTCGGCGTTGCCGCCGATCATGCCTTCGACCAGCTTGCCAAAGCTGTTTTGAATCTCGCCGAGCGCGCCGGAGATCAAGCCGCCCGTGGCATACGCGAACGCATCGCGAAAGAACCCGCCGACCCTGCCCACAGCGCTGCCGGCGGCATTCGCGATGTTGCCGACCGAGCGCCCGATCCCACCCAGGATGCTGGACGCTTTGTCGACCGCATTGACGACGATTTCTACGACTTTGCTCACGATGTCTCGCTATTGCGCTATTGATTCGCCGCTTTCGCTTCATCGAGCGCGCCAATCAAGTTCCACATGCGCAGCATCAGTGCCGCGTTCTCTTTGAGCAACACCGATGGCGGCACCTTCAACCTATCCACCATCGCGGCCAGCGTAACGTCGAACGGAATCTCGACTTCCACGCCCTTCACCCACATCTCGATGAGGAGCCGTTCGTCGTCCGTTACGCGGCTTTCTGAAAATTTGCGAGGCTCTGCATCTCCTCAAGCAACGGCATGACCATGTCGAGCGGCAGTGTCAGGATGGCGTCCTGAGTGATCGGCATCGGCACGCGCCGATACAGACGCTCAATCTCTTCATCGCTCAGGTCTTCGCCGGCGGCCAGTGGGTCCACCTGCGCATCTAGTGCTTCTAGCGTGGTGATGCTCCAGCGCTTGATCATGCGCGAAGCCAACGCCACACCCTGCTCAAACTCAGTCGCGCCGGCCTTTGACGCTTCCAGAAAGTCTGCCAGCGTCGGACGGGTGCGGATCTCGAACCATTCGTCATAGTCGCCGCCGGCGGCAATGCGCTTGTGCATCGCGCGATAGCGCCGGCGTCCCTTCGCCTGCGGCAACATTTCTGCGACGGCACTATCAAGCGCCTTTACAAGTGTGCCAAACTGATCGGGAGTGATTTCCATGAGTGGTTACGGTTGCAGCGCAGGTGTCGGCCAGCCGTTGCATGTGCCATCGAACTCAAAAGACCATGCGCCCTTGTCTTCAGGCATCGCCATCTTCCACCCGCCCGGAAGGAAATAGCCGGTGTAGGTGGGCTTGCCAGAGCCGTCGCCGTCAGGGCGAATCTCGTAATAGATGCGACCGCCCACGCTGTTCGACCCAGCAAAAAGCGGCTCCAGCCAGTCGGCGTTGTAACCGGTGATTTTCGCAGTGGCCGCAGCGCCCGTGCCGCCGCCACCCGTGAACGACACCGTCGGCGCAGATGTGTAGCCGCTGCCGTTGTTGGTGACGATCACTGCGATCACCTTACCGGTCTGCGGGTCAATCACCGCAGTGGCCGCAGCGCCCGTGCCGCCGCCACCCGTGAACGACACTGTCGGCGCAGATGTGTAGCCGCTGCCAGCGTTTGTCACAGCGATGGACACCAGCACACCAATGGCGCCTTTCTTCGCATACAGCGTGCCTTTCAGCGATGCCGTGTTTGCACCGTCCACTGGTTCCACTTCGCAATAGGTGATGATCTCTTCGACATTCTTTTTGCGATCAACTTCAATCTTGGCCGCGATGTCGCACACCGCATACATCGCGGTCGCGCTCGCGCCCAGCAGCACCGTCGCGTTCTTGCCGGTGATTTTGTTGCCTTGCATCTTGCTCCTTGTCAGCCGGCCGCTTCAGGCGTCGGCTCCACCGCCGGCAGCCCTTCGACAGGCTCAGGGCCGGCATCGTCTTCGACCGGCACGCACATCCCAAAATGCAGCCAGCGCTGCAAGATGGTCTCGCCGCCGATCTCGTCTACAGTCATCCGCGTGCCAGCAGGCAGCAGCTCGCCGTCGCGCAGAATGTTCGTTGTGAGTTGATACATGTCACTGCTCCAGGCTTTCCGTGAATGTGAGCGTGCATTCCACGCCCAGATAGCGCACGCCGCTGCCCTTCGGAAACTCGAACACGCCAGGTTGGATGCGCGCATTGGTGATGCTGATAGCGTTCAGTGTTTCAGGCAGGTTGTCCCGCATCGTCAGCACCGCATCGGCATATGTTGCCGCATACAGCACCAGGTCTTCCGCCGCGTCGGTCAACCCGAAGCCCTGCGCGACTGCCCGCCATAGCATCAGGTCAGTGACGTTCCACGTCAGTTCCGCCGAGCCGCAATACGTCGGGAATGCGAAAGCGTTTCCTTCGAGCTGGCTGACTGGCAGCAGCAGCCGCAGCGGCAACTCTGCCGATGCCGCGCTGTTGCGCAGCGCATCCAGGTCACGCACCGCCGGCTGCACGATCTCCGCCCGCGTCGGCGACTCGAATGACACCGCCGTGCCGGCCACAAAGCGATACACCTCGCGCAGCACACTCATCGATTCCCCCTGCGCAGAGGCTGGATCATGTCGTAGATGTCTGACGGCAAGCGGCTCGGCATGATCAACATGCCCGAATCACTCGCGATGGGTCGATCTTGATCACCGCTCGTGTCGCGCTGGCGATACAGCCAGGCCACCGTGCGAATCACCGCCTGCACCGCAACATTGAAGTGCGGGCAGGTGTCGTCATAGCCCCATGTGCCGGTGATTGCCACCTCGCCATCCGGGTTGAACAACCACGCGCGCGCGCTGCCAATGCGCACCATCGAATGCGGCTTGTAGTTGCGCGGCTCCAGCTTGTAATCGTTTGACGGCACAGTTGATCCTGTGCCGTCCACGAGAGTTGTCACTGTCAGCAGGTCGTCATCCAGAAACAGCAGCGCACCAGACACGCACTCATCGCTGTAATACCGCGTCGCCGCGAGCGGCTCGAAACGCCGGCGCGTGCGCTCTTCAATGAGCGCCTGCGCAGCGTCGATCAGCCGCACGAGCAGCGCGTCGTCTTTCGACGCCACCGGCGTGCTGATGTTCAGGTATTCCCTGACCTGGTCGAGCGTGACAATTGCCATCAGTCAATCGCCATCAAGCGCGGTTTAGGCCAGAACGTAGACAGATTGCGTCAGGCCATTGTTTGCCGCCGGCGCTTCGCGCAGGTTGTGCTTGATGCCGGTGATGGACATCGGCGCGTTCTTCGCGTTCGTCACGCGATACGCCACCGTGAAGAAGGTGTAGCCATTTTTCCAGTCAAACTGGTCGGCTTTCACTTCGATGCCATACAGCTTGTTCTCGCCGGTCGCGTCATCGATCTGCGCCAGTGCGGCGCCGGTCAGGTCTTTGGTGTTGCCGCCGCTCGCGGCATCGGCCTGCACGATTTTGAAATCGAGCTGCGTCGACGCATCGCAGTTGCCGACATCGATCAGCACGACTGCGTTCTCAGCGCAGGTGATGCTCTCGCGTGTGCCGGCATTCACGTATGCGCCGGTGCCGGCGACGATCTGCGGCGCAAGCAGTTGCTTGAACACCGTGTTTTCAGTGAGTGTGTGCATGTAATTGCTCCAATTTCAGAAAGCATTGCGCTCCAGCATCAGCCAGAGCGCACCGGCTCATCATCAAACTAGACCGACACCTTGACCGCGGCCACGCGGTAACCCTCGTTGAGGAGCGCACCCAGCCGGCGGCGCATGATGAACTGGATCACGTTGCGGCTGGCCAGCGGGCTGTCGAGATACCGCTCGATGCTCATGCCAATGCGATCCACGATCTCATACGCCTTCAGGTCGCCGAAGCCGACCGGATAGGCGTTGGCCGCCACGTCGGGCATCACTTCGTTTTCGCTGAAGGCATACCCGCGCAGTTGTGTCGTCTGCTGGCCGAGTTGCGTGTTGCGCTCCGTCCACAGGAACGGGCCGGTCGCGCCATCCTCGCGCATCTTGGAGATCGCCGACGCAGTGGACTTGTTGAAAATCCAGCGCAGGCTTGGCGAGCGCCGGTATTGCGCATCCAGCATCCACGTCACGTCGATCAACGACGTGGGCGTGAGCGCGCTACCGCTGCCGCTGTTCACCACGACGATGTCGGAGTTCATCAGCGTGCCATCGGTATTGGTCGCGAAGATGCCCTGCGGGCTACCCACACCCTTGCCGGTCAAGAACTTCTCGTCCTCGTCCAGCGCGCTGGCAATCGAGAGCGAGTCCTGCAAGTGACCCACCAGGTCGAACTGCGAGTCTTCCACGTCGTTGCGGCTCGGCTCGGCCACCGCCATTACTGTGTGGATGGGGATGTTGATCCGCCCATACGACGTGTTCTGCGTGGTCAGGCTCGACGGCAATTCATCCACCCACTCCACGCGCACGCCGTTGGGATAGCGGTTGTTGCCGCCCTTCGACTTCAGCCGGCTCACCATGTCGCGGCTCGTGTGCGAGACAGATGCCAACGGGCGCACCGTGGTCAGGCCCGGCAACCGCTCGATCAGGTCGAGGCGGAAATCCTCCGGCACCAGATACCCGCCGAGCGTGTCTCGGCTCTCCACCATCGTCGCGCGAATCTCAGACACCGGAATGCCGTCGGCAACGATGTCCATGATCTGGTCGGGCGACAACAGCAACATGCTGCCCAGCTTCGGGTCATACATGCCGCTGCGCAGAAAGCGCCGGAAGTCGGCAGTCTTGTAATACGTCACCGATTTGAAGTCCTGACCGTAAAGTTCCTTCGCGATCTGCTCAGCGCCCTTGTCCGGCTCGCCGAAGCGCTTCACATACCACGCCTTGATAGCCGTGGCCTGCGCAGCGTCTTGGCCGCCCTTTTCGTTGCCCTGCTCGCCGGTGTCCTCGGTGCCGCCGAATGGCGGGCGCGCCGGCGTGCTGGCCGGCTTGCTGGCTGCCTTCATGTCTTGGATCGACTTCAGCGTGGCGGCGCGATCCTGCAGCGCCTTCGCCTCGTCCACTTTGCCATCGAGCGCAGCCTGCTCGGCGGCTTCCAGAATTTCTGCAAATGTCTTCATGGCTGTTGTGCCTCCCTGGGCATTCGATGCATTGCTTTGAGCCGTCTCGCTCGCAGCGCCTTGCGCACCGTCCACCGGCGTCGCCTTTGCGCTGCTTGACTGCGTCTCACTGAGTGACTGGTTGAGTGACTGGTTGAGTGATTGCGGAATGGGCAGACCAAGCGTTTGGTATGCCGACTTGATTTCGGCCACCGGCGGCAATCTCGGTTCTGCCGGCGTGGGCGTCAGCGACGCGCCGTAAAACGGCCACGTCTTCAGCCACACGCTCTTATTACTCTGCGGCACGCGGTCCACCAGATGCGGCGCGCTGTCGGTGCTCCAGTGCAACACGCCTTTCTGCACGAGCTGGTGAATAGCGTCGCGGTATTCCTTCGCTTTTTCTGTCTCGCCGTTGATGAATGCAGCAATTTCTTCCGCGCTCTTCAACGTGCCTTCGACGTAGATGCCGGCTTCATCCTGCTCGATGGTGTCAATCACGCCGATCGGCACGCGCAGCACGTCGTTGTCCTGCATCCGGTGGTGATACATCATCGGGCGGGTCTTCCACTCGCCCAGCCAAAACGCCGTGTCGCGTGAGAAATACTCGGTGTAGAGATCGGTCTTGATCGCGGTGCCGTAGATCAGCGCATAGCCGCCGATGCGATCCGGCGCCGGCGCAGTTGCCTCTGCGCTTTTCGCGGCCATCTGGCGCGCGCTGGTGAGCGCCTTCACCACCCATTCGTGCTTCACTTCGACCCAGTTCATCCACGGCGCAAGTTTCACTTTGCCGTCGATGATGTCGAACGTCGCACGGAAATACTGCTTGCCGAAGTTGATGATGCAGTAGCCGAGATACACAAAGGTGCAGTAGGGGTAGTCGAAATCGCCATCGCCCGTCGGCATCGCCGGCAGGTCATACACCACGTCGCGCACGGCTTCGTAATATGCCGTCACGCTGGTGGCCTGAATGAATGCCACGTGCGGAGTCACATCGATCTGCGGCGCGCCGGCATCGGTTGCAGCAGGATCGGTCACACTGGCAGCCGCCCCAAGCGTGGCCGCCAAATCGGCGATCTGCTGAATGATGGCAAGGTCGGCGGCGCTGTTGCGCGCGCCGGCTTTCAGTGCGGGCCGCCGGTCACCCGGCTGGATGTTCTTTGGCATGGAAATGCAAAAGGGAAAACAAAAAGCGCGGTCGTCTCGAAATGAGACGACCGCGCAATTCAATCTGCTACAGTCCGTTCGCTGCCGGTATTCTATACCCCTCCTCGCGCCCGTCAATCGTCGTCGAGTATCTGCGCGACAAAGTGACTCACATATCGCTCCGCCGTGCCATCGCTCTCCACCGAGCGCGTCACCTCTTCGTCAGTTTTCCATCCGCGCTGCGCATGAAACCACGCCTGATCGACATAGTCATGCACATATGGCGCGTAGCTGGCGGTGTTCGTCACCACCGCGCCAATTGTGCTGCGCGGCTGAATGTCCCACTTGCGCCCTAATGTCTCGCTGGTGCGCCGGCCTTTGCCGCCTTTGGTGCGTGTGCCAAAGCCGCGCTCATACCAATATGGCGGTTCATCCCGCGGCGAGTTGGCCTCGGTCGCCGGCGGATACGGCGCGATGCGTTCGTGGATCGTCGTCGCAATCGCCAGACTCGCCCGCTTAAGCGCCGGGTCAAGCTTGCCGGTCAGTGCGTTTACGATTTTGTCGACGCCCTTCACGTCGACGTTCAACTCTGCGCCCATCTTGCTCCTTCAAGCCGGCTTCGATGCTGCCCAACGCATCAAGCGCACGCAATTGCAGCGCATCGACCAGCCGCTCGTATTCACCTTCGAGGTTCTCCGCATTCCGCCGGCACTCGCGCTTCATGTGAATGCATTCGTCTGCCGCAGCGATTGCCAGCAGCCGAATCTCCGTTCTCACGATGCGCAAGGCCTTGTCGGGAGTCATGATTGACGATGGATTGCTTGATTCTTACCGATTCTTTCCCAAATCCTGCTGAATCTTGCCTGCTTTTTGCCTGATGGCTGCTTTTTTCTTCCTGATTCTTTCACGAAACTTGCTGAATCTTGCTAAACAACTACTCCACCACGCGCAGCGTGACAAAGCACCTGCAGCGAGGATGCCAGGCCGGCCCGTTTGCGCTCGGCCATTCGTCTTCTGGCAGGCCATCCAGCGGCTTGCAGATCGGGCACACTTTGTCGTCCTCATTCGTGTTGCTAATGCGCACCATCTTCACGCCGAGCTTCGCCGCCTCGGTTTGATAGGCTGTTATCCCGGCAGCAGACGCGTTCGTCACCTCAGTGATTGCGATGGCCTCTGCGCGTGTCGCGCCAAATGCCGGCGTTAATGCCGCAACGACATCACCCAGTGTCATCGTGCTGTTTTCGAGATACGAGCTGATGGTGTCCTGCGTCAATTTCTGCGTGACTGTCGAGACGTTTTTGATCAACTCGCCGGCATACTGCTTTGACCACTCGCTCGACGACGTGGCCGCCACACCGTCTCCCAGCGCCACGCCCACCTGCGTCATCGCCACATCCATGTTCGCCAGCATGATCTCTTTCAGAACCGGCTCCAGCGCGGCTTTCATCTGCGCATCAAGGTCGCCCCAAGAGATCGGTTCACCGGCCTTGATCTTCTTCGCTATTGCACCGCCGGCCTTGCTCAAAATGTCCACCAGCGCGTCATATAACTTCTTCTCGTCGGGCGACATATCCGCCGGCGCCGCTTTGCGATATTCAGCCGTGAGAAACACGTCGCGCACATCGTCAGCCGTCGCGCACAACCGCAGCCCGCGCGAGATGGTGTCCACATC
>JBDHWI010000124.1:0-11662 GCA_039810125.1 Thermoflexales bacterium
TCGATCTGCTCGACAAGCTGATGCTGCGCTCAAAATCGCTAAACCTGTGGTTGGAGCGGGTGCAGGAAGAGCGCAAACTGGTGGAGTTGACCAGCTATGTCACCACGCTGTGCGCAAACTACAAGAACGCCGGCACATACTTGAAGTAGACAACGCGCCGGCTTCATCCTTCGAATCGCGCAAATCCACCGCCACAGATTTGCGTGATTCTCTTTTCCGTAGCTCTCAGGTCGTTTTTGCTGGCAGGCGTAGAATCGCGTTGCTCATCCTGCATGCGTCGCTGGCCATCATTGGTGGATATCAATAAGGCGGAGAAGGCTCCTTGTGCAAGCTTTCTCGCGTTCACACAATTCTTTTTGACATGAACAAAACCATCTGCGCGCTTGCCGGCCTCGTTTTTGTGCTCACCGCCTGTGCCGCGCCGCCGGCTGCTGCGCACCCTGCGCAGGGCGATTGGCAGACCTTCACCAGCGAGGATGCCGCATACGCCTTCGACTATCCCGCTGGCGCGGAGATCACCATCAGCGATGACGCTGCGTTGAACTACAAGCTCGTCTTTGTGCAGTTCCCCATCAGCGCGACTCATGAATATGAGGGGGCAACCGTGCTGGTGCTGGACAACCCCGCCGGCCAGAGCGCACAAGCCATGATCGCCAGCCGCTATGCCGCACAGAGCGCGGCCACGCCGAGTGCGACAGCCGCTCCGTTCAGCGTGAATGGCCGGCCGGCGATCAGACTGGAGCGCGATGCGGTTATCGGTGATGGTGACAAGTTCACCGTGCTGGTGGAGGGCGCCGGCGTCATCTATCGCATCAACCTGTTCGGTGGCGGCGTGGGCGGGCAGACCGAGCCGCCACCCGAAGTCGTTGCCATCTTTGACCGGCTGGTGCAGTCCTTCCGCGTGCTGGATCAGCCGTTGAAGCCAGGTTCTCATTCGGTTCTGCCCGCCGGCAGTGAGGGTGGGGCGGTTGAGCCGCCGGTCGCGCTGCAATTTTCATATCCACTGCAAGCCGGCAATGGCGTGACATACGGTGTGCCAGAGGGCATCATCGTCGGCGGCACGCGCATCGAGTGGCTGGATTACGCCGTGCGCAATTTCGACCAGTGGCGCGTGAAGTGCTACGGGGTGGATTGGTCGCGCATGTTGCATACCGCCGAAGACTGGTATCGCGACGACTATCTCACCGCGAACACCGCCGGCTCGCCTGTCTACGCAGTGGCCGACGGCGTCGTCGAGCGACACAACCCTGGCATCAGCTACCCAGGCAACGTGGTGCTGATTCGCCATCGCCTGCCGGATGGCCGCAACATCTACTCGATGTACGGCCACATTGCAAATGTGCGGGTGACGCAGGGACAACTGGTGACGCGCGGCCAGCAGATCGCCACCGTGCTGAGCCAAGGCTACACCGGCCGCACACCCAACCGCCATCCAAGCTGGGATTCGCACCTGCACTTCGAGATGCGCTGGTTTCTGGACGGCACAAACATCTACGTGCCGGGCACAAACGCCTATGGCTACAACTTCCCCTCCTGCACCTACGCCTATCCGGGGCGGGGCTACACCTACATCGTCAGCCCAAATGACTACCCGTATCCCGGGCAAGGCTATGTGGATGGCAGCGATTTCATCGCCGCGCACATGCAAGCGCCGCCGCCTGGCTGCACGCCGGCAGAACTGCTTGCAAATGGCGGCTTCGAAAGTGGACCTCCCGGCACACCGTGGGTTGCAAGCAACTCGCTCAACCGCGTCGATCCGCTGATCTACAAGACGCGCCGCAAAACAGGCGCATGGGGCGGCTGGCTGGGCAACGTAGTGAACTATCAGGACACGCTGGCGCAGACCATGCAACCCGCCGGCGGCTTTGAGCCGGTCGCCGGCGCAGGGCAGTATCTGCTGTCATTCTGGCGCTATGTGCAGAGCTATGAGCCGGCGGGCAACGGGGATGACCGCATGGTTGTGTCACTCACCGCGCCGGATGGCGCACCCATCGGCGCGCCTTTCACGCTCAGCACGGCAACCCAACGCAATGTGTGGATCAAGGAGAGCATTCCGTTCAACTTGAGCGGCTATACGCAGCCGGCGCTCACGCTCAGCCTCGACGGCATCAACGACAGCAACAATCGGAGCAGCTTCTTCATTGATGATGTCTCATTCAGGCGGCAATGTCCTGCGCTGGCTGCTGAGACCGATCCACTGCAGGCCATGACCGTGACGACCACGACGACACCTATACCGAGTCTGCCGCCGGCCAGCTTTTTGCCGGCAGTGGCCAATGAGGCGATACCAGAGGAGAAAGACCTCGTGCTGCAAGCCGTGACCTGCAGCAATGTGCTTCAAAACGCCGGTTTTGAAGACGCCAATCCCATCTGGGCCGGCGTGGCAAACACGAGCGGCACGATCTACAACGTGGTCGCCGGCGGTTCAAATAGCGGCGTGAACGATCCGTTGATCTATACCACGCGTCCGCGCACCGGCGCGCGCAGCGGGCGCATCGGCTCCTCAAACGTAAACAGCTACTGGAACGAGTTGGTGCAGACGGCACAGATGCCGGCGAATGTGACAACCGCAACTCTGACCTACTGGCGTTTTCTCGACACGACAGAGACCAGCACGACGGTGGCCTACGACACCTTCCGCATCGGCATAGAAACAGAGAAGGGCATCGAAGTGATGCCGCCGCAGCAGATCGACAACCGCAGCGCCGGCCGCGGCCAGTGGGTGCAGGAGACGCTCGCCGTGCCAAATGCCACCGCACTTTCGAATCAAAAGGTGTGGGCGTCTTTCAAAGGCCGCTTGGACAGCAACCTGCCCAGCGCGCTCTACATCGACGATGTCGTGCTGGAAGTGTGCGCGGCGCAGTAACGACGAAGAGACAACGAGCAGGGGAGAAAGCGGAAATGAGCCTCCCCTTCTCTTGTTGAATGTGCTACGGAAATAGCCGGCGCGCGCGCACCTCGGCCACAGCGTCTTCCCGGTAGTGATACAGCTTGGCCGGCCGGCCGTCGCCGGTTTGCATCTTGCCGGTCTCCTCAATTACGCTCGCCTGCAGGATGCGCCGGCGGAAGTTGCGCTTGTCCAACTTCTCACCCAGGATCGTTTCATAGGCGCGTTGCAACTGGCTGAGGGTAAAGGTCTTTGGCAGCATGCGAAAGCCAACGGCGGTGTATTCCAGCTTGTAGCGCAGGCGCTTCAGCGCATAGGTCACAATCTCTTCGTGGTCGAAGGCCATCTCCGGCAGGTCATACACCGATTTCCACTGTGCGTCGCTGGCATCGGTGCCGGCATGCAAGGCGAGCGGCGCCGGCACCAATGCCACGTATGCCACCGTCACCATGCGTCCGCGCGGGTCACGGTTGAGCGTTCCAAACGTGTAAAGCTGCTCGATATGCACGTCGCTCACGCCCGTCTCTTCGTACAACTCGCGCGCCGCTGCATCCTCCAGTGATTCTTCGTACCGGACGAAGCCGCCTGGGATGGCCCATTTGTCCTCGAACGGCGGGTTCTTCCGCCGCACCAGCAGCACCTGCAGATCCTCGTCGCGCAGCGCAAAGATCACTACATCGACCGTGACGAAGATATTCGATTGTCTAGCCATGATTTCATTGAGGCTCGGATGAACTGATTGACTGCGCATAGTGTAAGGGTCATGCTCTCAGGCGCGCAAGGATGCCGGCAGGAAATAAAATATGCACATTTCCAACAAAATTACATCGCGCAATACGCCGCTTAAAAATGCACTTTTGATTGTAAATCAGGAAGTTGGCGGATGAAAAACTGTCCTGATAATAAGACAATAGTAGGTGGCGTGAAGCCTTCATTGGCCTTATTGTAGGTCTCGTCAGAAATCACATTAGTTGCAACCTGCATTTTGCAGGAGGAGATTCGAGCGGGTGATGCAAGATTCAACCATCCCAACAACCGAGCAAGTTGCGGAGAGCAGCGAAAAAATACGCGTCCTGCTCGTAGATGATCATCATGTCGTCCGACAAGGGCTCGTCATGTTTCTGGGGCTGGATCCCGAATTGCAGGTGGTGGGAGAAGCAGCCGATGGCGCTCAGGCGGTGCAGCTTGCCGATCAGGTGAATCCAGATGTCATCTTGATGGACATCTTGATGCCAGTCATGGATGGCCTGACTGCCATCCAGAAGATCAAGCAGGCGCACCCCGAGATCGAAATCATCGCATTGACAAGCGTGCTGGAAGACGACAAGGTCTACAAGGCGGTGCACGCCGGCGCCATGGGCTACCTGCTCAAGGACACCCGCGCCGACGAGCTGGCGAAGGCTATCAAGGCCGCCTCGCGTGGCGAAGTGCAACTGCACCCCGAAGCCGCCAAACGCCTGATCCGCGAAGTGCGCATGCCGGAGTCGCCTGAGAAGCTGACGGAGCGCGAAACAGAAGTTCTGCGCTTGATCGCCAAGGGCCTTTCCAACAAGGATATCGCCATGCAGCTGGTGGTAAGCGAAAAAACAGTGAAGACACATGTCAGCAACGTGCTGGCAAAGCTGCATCTCCCCAGCCGCACCCAGGCGGCGCTGTATGCGCTGCGGGAAGGGCTGGTATCGCTGGAAGAGCAGAATTAAAGACGATCGAAAGGAAATGCAGCGGGGTGGCCGGCGGCTACCCCGCTGCATTTCGGCTATTCAACGCACTTCGCACAAATATGCCTCGACCGCATCTTCCAGCGTGATCTGGCCCAACTTGACACTCTCCTCATAGCGCTTGAACCATGTGTAAAGCAGGCCGGCAGCAACTTGCAGTTCGCATTGCGCGATCCGCACTAGCGGACCGCCATCCTCGACAAAGCCCGTCGTCACGTAATCGTGATCAGCTTGCGCATGGTCGTACTCCAGCCGCACAATCTCGCCCTGCCAGCCGATGCTTGTGTGCATCAATTGCGCATAGCTCACGCGCCAGTCACCATCGAAGGGCATACCGGCCGCGCCGGCATTCACCACCAGCGTGCCATTGCAGCGTCGCACCAGCGGTTGGTGCGTGTGACCGACACAAAGCACCGCCGGCGCCGGCGCGCCGATCTTCGCCGGCAGATCTTCATCCGGCGTAAAGCGATACACACCGTCGCGGATGCCGAGCATGGTGCCGTGCGTGCAGCGCACCACGCCCGCCGGCGTCGACAGGTCGAGTGAACGCGGCAGTGCCTGCAGTGGCGCAACGTCGCAACCCAGTTGCTCATATGTCCATTGCAACGGCCGGCGCAATGCGTATTCGACGCCGGCGCGCGGCACATGTGGGTCGGCCTGCGAGATCACGTATTCCTCGTGATTGCCGAGGATGCCGAGCCAGCCGGCATCGCGCAGCCTGCTTTGCACAAATGCCCAGCACTCCGCCGAACGCGGACCGCGATTCACGACGTCGCCGGCGACCACGACCACGTCCGGCCGCCACTGCTCGATATGCTCGACCACGCGCGTCATGCCATGCCAGTTGCCGTGAATGTCGGAGAGAACTGCGATTTTCATGGGTACATCCGCCTCTCTCTCCGCTTCACTTCGCGCCAGATCTTCAGCATCTCGGCCTGCGACATGCTGCCGAGGTCGAGGCCGCGCCGGCGCGCGATCGATTCCAGTTTGCGAAAGCGGCGCGCGAACTTCAGATTCGCCTCGCGCGCGGCAGTCTCGATGTCAATGCCGTAGCCATCCGCCCAATCCGCAATCGTGAAGCACAGGTCGCCGAACTCCTCAGCGCGGTGCGCCGGGTCTTGCGCCGCGACGATCTCCTCAATCTCCTCGCGCACTTTCGCCAGCCGCGCCTCATGGCTGTCCCACTTAAAGCCGGCGCGCTCAGCGCGGTGCGCCATCTTCTGCGCTTGCGCCAGCGCGGGCAACGCCGGCGCGATGCCATCCAGCGCGCTGCTGTCCTTCACACCCTTGTCGGCTTTCTCCTGCCGCTTGATCTCAAACCAGTTCTTCACGGCCTCGCCGGCGTTGTTGGCGCTGGCCTGGCCAAAGAGATGCGGGTGCCGGCGGATGAGCTTGGCGTTGATCGTGGCGATCACATCGCTCATGCGAAACGCTTCTGCCTCCGTGGCGATCTGCACCTGCAGCATCACGTTGAACAGCAGGTCGCCCAACTCCTCGCACAGCGCATCCATGTCGTCTTCGTCGATGGCGGTCAGCACCTCATAAGCCTCTTCGAGCAGCGTGTTGCGCAGCGAAGCATGCGTTTGCTCGCGATCCCACGGGCAGCCCTCTGGCGCGCGCAGAAACGCGACAGTCTCCTGAAACGCCTCGATGCCGCTGGCGGCATCGAGCGCCGGCACATACAGCGACGTGGCGTGGTCGAAGATGTCGCGATGATCGAGTTCGTGGAGAGGAGAGGGTGAGAAGGCGGGGAGGCGGGATTTTCTCCCCTTCCCACCCCTTCCTGCGCTCTCTTGTGGATGGGCGGCGCGCACCACATACACCGCATGCGCCGGCGGATACTGGTTCATCAGCGCCAGCTTCACATCCGATGCGACGGCGCGCGAATAGATCTGCGCGATGAGCGCCGGCTTGTCGGGATTGAGCGGCGGGTGGTGCAGCGATGCGATCTCCAGCGCGTCGCATAGTTGCAGGCCATTCACAGGATCAATCGCTGAGTGGTTTGAGCTGATCACTTCCAGCGCCGGTTCGATGAAGCTGAGGCCGGCGACAATGCGCGCGGGAATTTTTGCCTGCGCCGCGCGCTGCAGGATCAGCGCGGTGGTTGCTTCGCCCACCAGTGGGTGACCCGGCACCGCATACACCACATCATCGCCGCGCTTCGCCACAGCCATCACCGCATCGACGATGCGCACATAGACGTCTTCAAACGTATCACCAGCGTCATACACCTCGTCGAAATCGACCAATGCCAGATGCGCGGGCAGGCCGGCGACGGCGGGATGCCGGCGCGTGCGTAGATGCACTGTCTTGCTGTTGTTTAGAATTTCCCACGCTTCCCGCGTGAGCAGACTGGGATCGCCAGGGCCAAGGCCAAGTAGGGTTATCACTGGACTCTCACGAAACTCTCACGCGAATTTCCTTATTCAAGGAATTCGCGATACTAGAATGGAAACGCCAGATTATAAAGACGCACAAGGAGAGTCCGCTGAATGGCAAGCCTCCCAGGGCCGATGAGACTGCCCGAGTCAAACAAATCAAAATCGAAGCGCAAGCAGATTGACATTCCCTACAATCGCTGGCCAAACCGCTTGCGCCGCGCAATCAAGCGCTTCATCAAGATATTCATCCTCGCCAGCATCATCATTACCATCTACCTGCTGGCGACGATCGACGACGTCTCGCTGAACGTCTTTTTCACTGCCGTCGGCACCATCATCCAGTTCGCCATCCAGATCTTCGCCGTGCTGCTCACTATCGTGCTGCAATTCGGCCTGCTGTTCTGGTTCTTGTCACGGCCAAAGGCGGAGATCATCCGCCCAGGCGATGACTCCACGGTGACCTTCGACGATTACTGGGGTCAGCCGCAACTGGTGAAGCTGGTGAAGCAGTGGATGAGCCTGTTGCGCGACCGCAAGGACTTCGAGAAGATGGGCGGCAAATACATCAGCGGCCTGCTGCTGTATGGCCCGCCCGGCACCGGCAAGACCATGCTTGCAAAGGCCATCGCCGGCGAATCCGGCATGGCCTTCATCAGCGCGCAAGGCACCAGCTTTCAGGGCATGTTCTGGGGCATGGACATCCTGATGGTGTTGCGCTTCAGCAAATGGGCGCGCGACCTCGCCAAGAAATACGGTGCGTGCGTGGCCTACATCGACGAGATCGACGCCGTCGGCATGAACCGCGGTGGCGTGCGCGGCGGCCAGCCAGGCATGGTCAGCGGCACAGGCATGGGCATGGGGCTCGGCATGTTTGCGCTCTCCACGCTGCTCAGCCAGATGGATGGCGTGAATCAGCCCTCGCGCATGGACAAGTTCAAGACGCGGCTGTGGCGCACTTTCGGCCGCAAATACAAGCCGAAGCGCAACTGGCACGTGATGTGGATGGGCAGCACCAACCGTCCTGACGTGCTTGACCCGGCGCTCACCCGCTCCGGCCGACTCGACACCAAAATCGCCGTCGAAGCGCCGGATCGCGCCAGCCGCCGGCTCATCATCGAGGGCTACTTGAGCAAGGTGCAGCACGACGATAGTGTCGACGTGGAAGCCATCGTGGCCGACACCAACGGCATGACGCCTGCCGACATCGCCGGCGCCATCACCAAAGACGCCGTGCGTCTGGCCTTTTTCGATGGCCGCAAGAAAGTCAGCCAGAAAGACATTGACAAGGCCTTCCTGGAGCAGCAGAGCGGCATGGAGATGCCGATCGAGGAGTTCGACGAGGAGCAGCGCCGCGTGCTGGCCTATCACGAAGCCGGCCACGCCATCGCACAGTACTACATGATGCCGGAGCAGAAGATCGTGCGCGCCACCATCGTGCGCCTCAGCACCGGCAGCTATGGCCACGTGTCAATGACCGACACCGTGGAGCAACACATCCAGCCAGTAAACCGCCTGGCCTATCACATCATCGTGGCAATGGCAGGCCGCGAATCCGAGAAGATATACGCCGGCGAGATGTTCCAGAGCGTCGGTGGCGATTTCCCCAGCATCCGCGTGATGATGTATTTTCTGGTCGAAAATGGGTTCTTCGGCCCACCCCTTGCTGGTGGAGACGGCGGCCCCATGGGATCGAGCTACAACCAGTTTGCGCGCGACAAGGATGACACACTCAGGCGCTATTGGCTGACGATGGAAGATGCCACCAGCAAACTGCTGCGCCGGCACTGGAAGGAAGTGACTGCGCTGGCCGAGGAGTTGCTGGTAAAAAACACGTTGAGCGGCAAGGAAGTGATCGATGTGATCGAGGGCAATCAGACTGCAGAGGCCCTGCGAGAAAGTGAGATCATCCCGAAGACGCTGGCTGCCATCCGCGCGCAGGCGCTGGCCGAGATTCGCAGCAGCCAGAGCGGTGGACAACTGTTGAACCAGCCGTTGACCCTGACCACGCCGGAAGTGACCGTGAATGGCGAAGGCAAGCAAGTCAGCGGCAACGGGCACGACGCCGGCGACGAAGAGCCGATCATCATCATCAACGGCGGCAGCAATGGCAGCACCGCACCGCAGAAAGACAGCAGCGACGCCGGCCCGCAATTGGTTGGCGGCGGCGGCGCCTACACGCCCGAGATCGTGAACGGTTCCGACGGCGACGCACCGAAGCCGGAACAGAAGTAGCGTCGAAGGCCCAAAAGCCGGAGTGCCTCACAGACTCCGGCTTTTTTCGCGCTATCCTTCGACCCATGCGTGCATTCGTCCTCTCCGGCGGCGGCAATCGCGGCCCGCTGCAAGTCGGCGCGCTCAAGGCGCTGCTGGCGCGCGGCATCGTGCCTGAGCTGATCGCCGGCTCATCTGTCGGCGCGATCAACGGTGTGTATCTCGCCATCAACCCGACCCTAGGGCAAGTCGAGCAAATGGCGCAGCTATGGCACAACGCCGGCAAACGAAGGTTGTTTACACAATCGCCACCGCGCTCACTCGCCAAGCTGTTGCGCGGGCGCGATCATCTCGTTGAAAACAAGCGCATCCGCGAACACATGGCTGCGTCGCTGCCCGCCGGCGTGCGCACCTTCGGCGACCTGCGCGTACCGATGTTCGTCACGATCTGCCACCTGCACACGCAGACGCTGTACGTCTACGGCGATGACCTTACCGCGCCGTTGGTCGATGCGATCGTCACCAGCGCGGCAGTGCCGGGCTTCTTTCCGCCGGCGTATCATGCCGGGCAGGCATTTGTTGATGGTGGTGTGGTGTCGAATTTACCAATGAAAGTAGCCGTGGCGCGAGGCGCAACCGAGATCTGGGCGCTTGACCTGTCATTCGAAGTCGAGGCCGGCGTGCGCCTGAAAAGCGCGCTGGAGATCGCGAGCTACGCCGTGAAACGACCACTGTATGAGAATGCGCTGCGCGAGGTGGAGTGGGCAATTGCGCAGGGCGTCACGGTGCATCACATCGCGCTTAACACCTTCGTCAACACGCCGCTGGGCGACTTCAGTCAGACCAGCGCGATGATGGCTGAGGGCGAGCGCATCGCCAGCGGCTACCTTGCGCACCCCAAACCCAACAGCCCGCAGCCGCCCTTGCAACACACCGCGCGCGCGTTGCCCGCCGGCCCGCCTGGGGCAAGACCTTTTGTCGCCCAGGATCAACGCAGCCAATAGCCTGCAATGACGCGCTGGAATCATTTACGGAGACAACGAGACCATGAGTGAGAAACCCAAAACCACGATCTTTCTGGCCGGGGCGACTGGCGCCATTGGCCAGCCACTCTGCCGCCAACTGGTAGCCGCCGGTTATCGCGTAGTTGGCACGACCCGCTACGAGAAAAAGACTCCCTTGTTGCGCGCGCTCGGTGTGGAGCCGGTGGTGGTGGATGTCTACGACGCAGAGCGACTGCGCACTGTCGTCCTGGCCGCCCAACCGGAGGTCATCATCCACCAGTTGACCGACTTGGCCCCACTGCTCAATGGGACCCAGACGCCTGCGACATTCGAGGCCAATTCGCGCATCCGCGAGATTGGCACGCGCAACCTGATCGCCGCCGCGACAGCCGCCGGCGTCAGGCGGATGATTGCCGAGAGCATCTGCTTCACCTACGCCCCGGGCCAGCCACCGTATCGCGAGGATGACCCGCTTAACCCAAACGCGCATGGCGTCATGAGCCTGGAGGAGCAGGTGCTGAACGGCCCATTCGTAGGCATCGTCCTGCGCTACGGCAAGCTGTATGGCCCTGGCAGCGGCACAGACACCCCACCTGCCGGTGGTCCGTTGCACGTGGAAGAAGCAGCCGAGGCCGCCGTTCTTGCCGTCACCCACGGTCGCGCCGGCATCTACAACATCGCCGAAGATGACGGAGCAGTCAGGATCGACAAGGCAGCAGCCGAACTGGGCTGGAAACCCAGGCGCGGCAACAAGCAATAAGAGGCGCAGTGCGGCATCGGCCGGTCTTCAGACGTCAGCGCCACGCGCCGCGCTGCAGACCGGCCATGACTTCCTTGTGGTCTGCTTCGGTGGGCGGCGGCGTCACCACGTGCAGGATCACCAACCGCGTTTCGGCCAGGATGCCACGCGTCTCACCGGCCGGCACGAAGGCGAGCGCGCCCGGTCCGATATTTGTCTCGCGCTCGCCTGCAACGAGTCGCCCCTCGCCCTCAAGCACGACAAGCGTGAGATCCACGCTTGGTCGATGCACAGGAATAAACTGACCCGGCTCGAAGCAGACGAGGATGACCTTGGCTCGCTGATTGCCGGCTAGCGCCAGTGGGTTAAAGCGTCCCGGCTGGTAGGCCACCGCCTCTTGATATGAGTTCCAGAATTCAGCCATGAGTTGTGTCCTTCGTTTGCCAGTGTAGCCCATATCACTATTTTCACGCCGGCGCACCTGGCACACACGGCGCTCAACCCAGCACCGCCCGCATCACAATCGCGCCGGCCAGCGTCAGAATGCCGGCGGAGATCATCACAAAGTCGCGGACGCGAAACTGCAACTGCTGAACCCATGTGCGTTTGGTCGTGCCGAAGGCGCGCAACTCCATCGCATTGGCACGATCTTCCGCATCCAGCACCGCCCGCACCACCACCGGCACAATGAGTGGCACGAAGCGCTGGCCGGCGGTAAGCAG